>NZ_JBFHGC010000001.1:0-24598 GCF_041583315.1 Ilyobacter sp.
AGCTTGATTCACTGAAAAGATTCAAAGATGATGCCAAAGAGGTTGTTGCAGGTCAGGAATGTGGACTGAACATCCAAAACTTCAACGACATCAAAGAGGGAGATATCGTCGAAGCTTTTGATATCATTGAAATAAAAAGAACTTTAAAATAAACATAGCAGCAGGAGAATGCATCTTCTGAAGCTTTCTATGGTTATTTAGAGAAAGAGGGTGTTACCATGAAAAAACAAAGAGTTGCTGCAATTGAAAAAGAAATGACAAAAGTAATTTCCAATGTCTTGTTTGGAGAACTAAAAAATCCAAGAATAAAAGGAATAGTTTCTGTCACCCATGTGAGAGTAACCCAGGACCTTAAATTCGTGGATGTCAGCTTTAGTATTCTTCCTATGGCAGGGCAGACAGTAAATAGAGAAGCTGTGTTAAAAGGCCTTAATGAAACAAGAGGATACTTCAGAAAAAGAATCGGGGAAGAGATAAAGATCAGATTTATACCTGAAGTAAGAGTTCATTTAGATGATAGTATAGAACACGCAGTCAAGATTTCTAAGCTACTTAATGAAGTAAAGGAATAGTGGTTGTATGTTGTGGGAATATAGTGATGTGGCGGAGTCCCTTGTGGACTCCAAGTCTCGGGAATGGCATGTTTCAAAATGCCTTTCCAGGCTTCTCCTCAACAGAGGAATAAACACCGATGACAGATTAAAGGATTTCCTCAATCCCCACATTGATAAATTTAGAGATCCTTTTGACTTTGAGAGGATGAATGAAGTTGTCAAAAAAATAGTCGATGCCAAAGAAAAAGGCGAAAAGATTTTTGTCTACGGGGACTATGATGTAGATGGAATAACTGCTGCCACTTTTCTGGTGTTGGTTTTTAGACAGATAGGAATAGACGTGGACTACTATATCCCCAACCGAATGGAAGAAGGGTACGGTCTAGACAGAAAAGCTATCAATTATATAAATAACAAAAAAGGCAGACTTGTCATAACTGTAGACACAGGTGTAAATTCCATAGAGGATGTGGAATATGCCAATAGACTGGGTATAGATGTGATAATAACTGACCACCACAAGATAATCAAGGAAAAAGGCGATGAACAGCTGCTGATAATAAACCCGAAATTCAGTGAGGGATATCAGTTTAAGTTTTTAGCCGGTGCAGGAGTAGCCCTTAAAGTAGCTCAGGCTGTATATATGACTTTAGGTGAAGACCTTGATAAACTGTATCAGTATATTGATATAGTCATGATAGGGACTGTGGCAGATGTGGTGCCTATGATAGATGAAAACAGGATTATTATACGTAAAGGTCTTGAAGTAATAAAGAAAACAAAGGTAAAAGGTCTGATCTACCTCATGAAATATCTGAGGCTTCAGAATAAAGATATAACTACAACAGACGTGAGCTTTTTTATCTCCCCTCTTTTGAACTCTCTCGGGAGAATAGGCACGTCAAAAGTCGGAGCCGACTTTTTTATAAATGAAGACGACTTTGAAATATATAATATCATTGAAGAGATGAAGAAATCCAACAAGAAGAGAAGAGAGCTGGAAAGAAGCATCTTTAATGAAATAGATGATGAGATACAGAATATGGAGGAAAAGAACTTTAAGTATCTTTTTCTGAAATCTTCTAAGTGGCATCCTGGGGTAATAGGGGTAGTGTCATCTAGACTTTCCATAAAATATCATGTCCCTGTGGTCCTTGTGGCAATAAAGGACGGAGTGGGGAAAGCTTCCTGCCGAAGTATAGAAGGAATCAATATTTTTAATATACTCAGAGAAATGGCAGACAAGCTTTTGAGATTCGGAGGCCATGACCTGGCATCTGGATTTATCGCTCGGACCTCTAACCTAGATGAAATAGAAGAGAGGCTCAAAGGGTGTATGGAAATATCAGGCAAGAAAAAGGAAATGAAGACTCTAAGGATAGACGGCACATTTTCTATTGAAAATATAGATGAAAATATGTTAAAAGATTTAGAAAGAGTTTCACCTTACGGATTGGAAAATGAGCATCCTATTTTTCTTGATGAAGGGCTTGAATTTGAAAACCTTAAAAAATTTGGTGTAGAAAACAGGCACTTTAAAGCTTTCATAAAAAAAGACGGCAAGAGATATTCTGCCGTAGCCTTTGATCTAGGATCAAAAATAGACGAAGAGGGATACAAGCTTCAGAGATTTGATGTAGCTTATTATCCTGAAAAAGTATATTATAAAGGTGATGAATCACTGCAGATCAGAATCAAAGATTTCAAGGTAAAAGACGATTTTTATAATATTTTTACACAATAAATAAGGAGGAAATTGATGAATTACGAAATTAAGAAACTTGAAAACTCTACTGTTGAGATCTCTTTAGTACTAGAAGGTGCAGAAGTTAAGGGGTACAAAGCGGAAGTTATAAAAAATCTTGCTGGAAAGGCTGATGTTCCAGGATTCAGAAAAGGTAAAGCACCTGCTTCAGCAATCGAATCTAAATTTAAAGAGGTTATCCAAGAAGAAATAACTGAAAAAGTACTTCAGGCACATTATGAGACTATATTAAAAGAAACAGGAATCAAACCTGTAAACTTTGTAAACTCAGCTGATGTGACTTTAGAAGATGAAAAATATGTAGGGAAATTCCTAGTGGATGTTTATCCTGAATTTGAAGTTGCAAACTACAAAGGATTAGAAGCTGAAAAAGAAACTTTCGAAATGAACGACGAAGTTTTAAACAGCGAAATAGAACTTATGATGGAAAAGGAATCTAAACTTGCAGATGCTCCTGAAGGGTACAAAGCTCAGATGGACGATACTTTAGACCTTGCATTTGAAGGGTTTATAGACGGAGAAGCATTTGAAGGTGGAAAAGCTGATTCTCATATGCTAAAATTAGGTTCTAAAATGTTCATAGGTAACTTTGAAGAGCAATTAGTAGGATATGAAGCAGGACAAGAGGGAGAAGTAAACGTATCTTTCCCTGAAACTTACCATGCACCAAACCTTGCAGGTAAACCAGCTTTATTTAAAGTAAAAGTAAACGCTGTTAAAGTAATGGACAAGCCAGAGCTTAACGATGAATTTGCAAAAGCTCAAGGATTTGAATCTCTAGAGGATCTTAAAGCTAAGAAAACTATAGAGATCAAAGAGAGAGAAGAAGCTAGAACTGTAAACGAGTATAGAGGTAAACTTCTTCAGCAAGTAGTTGACAATACAGATATCGCTCTTCCTAATTCAATGATCGAAAGAGAGATCAAAGGAAGAATTACTGAGATGGAGCAGCAGCTTTCTATGCAAGGTATCGGACTTGACATGTACCTTAAAATGTCAGGAGTTACTATGGAAAAAATGAACGAGCAGCTTAGACCAATGGCAGCTCAAAAAGTTAAATTAGATGTAATCTTAGATGCAATAGCAACTGCTGAAAATATCACAGTTTCAGATGAAGAGCTTGCTGAAAAGATGGAAGAAGTAGCTAAAATGTACGGAATGGATACTGAAAAACTTACAGAAGAGCTTACAAAAGCAGGAAACTTAAACACATTTAAAGAAAATGTAAAAATAGATACTAGAATCCAAAAGACAATGGATTTCATAGTAAATAATGCAAAATAGTTTTTAAACAAGTTTATAGGGCAGATTATTCTGCCCTATAAACTCATACCTAGCTTATTATATAATGAGCAGCTTAAGGGACAAGAGGGTCACTTGTGGCTTTAGCTACTGATTAAGGAGGGATAATAATGTATAATCCAACAGTAATAGAAAACACAGGTAGAGGAGAACGTGCTTATGACATCTACTCCAGACTTTTAAGAGATAGAATCATATTCTTGGGAACTGAAATAGATGACCGTGTAGCTAACTCCATAGTGGCACAGCTTTTGTTTCTAGAAGCCGAAGATGCTGAAAAGGATATTATAATGTATATTAACAGTCCTGGAGGAGTAATCACAGGCGGGATGGCAATTTATGACACAATGAATTATATCAAACCTGATGTACAGACAGTGTGCATAGGACAGGCAGCAAGTATGGGTGCCCTTCTTCTGACTGCAGGAGCTCCCGGGAAGAGGTATTCCCTTGAAAACTCCAGGGTAATGATACACCAGCCTTTAGGCGGAGCCAGAGGACAGGCAACAGATATAGCCATACAGGCAAAAGAGATACTGAAGATGAAAGAACTGACATCTCAGATAATTTCCAAAACCACAGGACAACCTCTTGAAAAGGTAATGGAAGATACTGAAAGAGATAAGTACATGAATCCTTACGAAGCAAAAGAGTACGGATTAATCGATCATGTATTTAAAGGGACAAGAGGTGAGGAGAAAAATGGATAAGGAAACTAGATGCTCCTTTTGCGGTAAAAAAGAGGGAGAAGTGGCGAAACTTATAGCAGGTGTAGGGGGAGCTTTTATCTGCAACGAGTGTGTGGAAGCTTGTGTGGAAATGCTTGATTTTTCAATAGATGCCCTTCCTTACGACAAAGAAGATTTTTCTGAAATAAACCTTCTTAAGCCAAAGGAGATAAAGACAAGTCTTGATGAATATGTAATAGGACAGGAACATGCAAAGAAAGTACTGGCTGTCTCTGTGTATAATCACTATAAAAGGATACTTCACAAAGACAAAAGAGATGAGTCGGAAGTGGAACTTCAAAAGTCAAATATACTACTCATAGGGCCTACTGGTTCAGGAAAGACACTACTTGCTCAGACTCTGGCAAGAACTCTTCATGTACCTTTTGCCATTGCAGATGCGACTACTCTTACAGAGGCAGGTTACGTAGGAGATGACGTAGAAAATGTGCTTGTGAGACTTCTCCAGGCTGCAGACTATGATGTAGATGCAGCAGAAAGAGGAATAATCTATATAGATGAAATAGATAAAATAGCCAGAAAGTCCGAGAATACATCTATAACAAGAGATGTATCAGGAGAGGGAGTGCAGCAGGCACTTCTGAAAATTATAGAGGGTACAAAAGCACAGGTTCCGCCTCAGGGAGGCAGAAAGCATCCTCACCAGGAGTTGATTGAAATAGACACCTCTAACATACTGTTCATAGTGGGGGGGGCCTTTGATGGATTAGATAAGGTCATAAAATCAAGAACTAAGAAAAAAGTAATAGGATTTGGTGCAGACATGAAATCAGATTCTAAAGAATCTGAAGATGAAACACTGGCAAAAGTTCTGCCGGAAGATCTTGTGAAGCATGGTCTTATACCAGAGCTAATAGGAAGACTTCCTGTTTTGACTACTCTTGAAAACCTAAATGAGGATGCCCTTATAAGCATTCTTGTAGAACCTAAAAATGCCATCATAAAACAATATAAAAAGTTCTTTGAATTTGAGGAAGTAGAACTGGAATTTGAAGAGGAAGCATTGAAAAAAATAGCTCATATGGCTATGGAGAGAAAAATAGGTGCAAGGGGACTGAGATCTATACTAGAAAGCACCATGCTCGCACTTATGTATGAAGTGCCGTCAAGTGACGACATAGAAAAAATAATCATAACAGAAGGAGCTGTCAGCAACAGCAAAGAAGCTGTTATTGTAAAAAAGGAGGGGTAACTCAATGATTAGGACACCGTTTATACCCACGAGAGACTTAGTTATCTTCCCGGGAATAATAACTCCACTTTTTGTGGGAAGAGAAATAAGTATAAATAGTCTTGAAAAAGCAATGTTAAATGAAAATAAAATAGTTCTTTGTATGCAGAAGGACTTTCTTAAAGAGGAACCTGAACTTCCAGAAGACGTTCACAGTGTGGGAGTTTTGGCAAATGTTCTTCAAACAGTAAAAATGCCAAATAACACAATCAAGGTACTTGTAGAGGCACAAAAGAGAATCACTTTGAAAAATGTAGTGGAAGAAGATGACTCTTATTTTGCTACATATAAAGTAGTGACAGCTAAGGAGTTAGACCCTGTAGTGGGGAAGGCCCTTTACAGAAAAGTAATTGATATTTTTGAAAAGTATGCAAAAATGAATAGCAGAATTCTTCCTGACCTTATTGCAAACCTAAGAGGTCTTACTGATATTGAAAAGGCTTTTGACCTTATATCTTCAAACCTTCAGGCAACAAGTGAGGAAAAGCAGAGGCTGCTTGAAACTTTTGATACAGAAGAGAGAGGGTACCTCCTCATAGACATCATATCAAAAGAGATCGAAATAGCCGGGATAGAGAAAAAAATAGACAGCAAAGTCAAAGAGAAAATGAACCAGGCTCAGAAATCATATTATCTTAAGGAAAAGATAAATGCTATGAAAGATGAACTTGGGGAGAACTTTGAAGATGATGATATAGCTGAGCTAAAGGAAAAAATAAAAAAAGCTAAGCTTCCTCAGGAGCCTAAAAAGAAAGTGGAAAAAGAACTTTCAAGGCTTACCAAAATGCCTGCTTTTTCTGCGGAATCAACTGTCTCTAGGACTTATATAGAGACTATAGCTGAACTTCCTTGGAACAAGAAAACAAAAGATATCTTAGACGTAAAAAAAGCTCATGAAATATTAGAAGCTGATCATTATGGTCTAAAGGAAGTAAAGGAAAGAATCCTGGAATATCTTTCTGTAAAGAAACTCAATCCTGAAATGAAGGGAAGCATCCTTTGCCTGGTAGGACCACCTGGTGTGGGAAAAACATCCCTTGCAAAGTCAATAGCATCAGCTATGGGGAGAAAATTTGCAAGAGTTTCCCTGGGAGGAGTAAGAGACGAAGCGGACATAAGAGGACACAGAAGAACTTACATAGGTTCTATGCCTGGTAGGATAATAAGAACTCTGAAAGATGCACAGTCTAAAAATCCTCTTGTTCTTTTGGATGAGATAGATAAAATGTCTAATGATTTTAAGGGAGACCCGGCTTCAGCAATGCTTGAAGTCCTAGATCCTGAGCAAAACAAGCATTTTGAAGACCATTATGTAGATATGCCTTTTGATCTTTCAGAGGTATTCTTCATTGCTACAGCAAATGATTTGAGAACTATACCGGCACCCCTTAGGGACAGGATGGATATAATAAGTCTTTCATCATATACTGAATATGAAAAACTTCATATAGCTAAAAGATACCTTATAGAACAGGCTAAAAATGAAAACGGCCTCAATAACATAACACTGGAGCTATCTGACAGAGCTCTCATGAGAATAATAGATGAGTATACGAGAGAAGCCGGAGTAAGAACTCTGAAGAGAGAGATATCAAGACTCTTTAGAAGAATTGCAAAAGAGATAGTGGATACAGATAAGAAAAAAGTAGTTATAAATGTAAAAAATCTGGAAAGATATATGGGTAAAGTAAAGTTCAGACCTGGAAAAATGAGAGAAAAAGAGTATAAGGTAGGAGTCGTAAACGGCTTGGCATGGACTGCAGTAGGAGGTACTACTCTTGAAGTTCAGGGGGTATCCATGCCCGGAAAAGGTAAGCTTTCCCTAACAGGAACTCTGGGAAATGTAATGAAAGAATCAGCTCATGTAGCCTATACTTTTGTAAGATCTAAGGGTAACGAATTCGGAATTGCAGAGTCTGACTTTAACGAAAAGAAAGATATTCATCTTCACTTCCCAGAAGGAGCCACACCAAAAGACGGACCTTCTGCTGGTATCACAATAACTACTGCGATCATATCGATCCTGTCTGGAAGAGGAGTGAGACAGGACCTGGCAATGACAGGTGAGATCACTATAACAGGTGAGGTATTGGCTGTAGGAGGAGTAAAAGAAAAAGTTATAGGGGCTCACAGGGTAGGTATCAGAGAAGTGATACTACCTGCAGAAAACGAGTCTGATATTTCTGAAATACCTTCAGAAGTTTCAAAAGATATGAAATTTAATTTTGTTAAAAACTATGAAGAAGTAGAAAAGTTAGTTTTTAAGCAATAGTAAAAAGGGGAGAATTCCCCTTTTTACATTTGGGAGGCGTGTTTTGTGTTTAAAAAGATAGAAGCGAAAGAACTGGGAAATGTCTTTGATATGGTAGGAAAAGACTGGATGCTCATAACAGCGAAAAACGGAAGCGCAGTGAATACAATGACGGCTTCTTGGGGTGGAATGGGACATCTTTGGAATAAAAATGTGGTATATATATTCGTCAGGCCTGGAAGATATACTTATGAGTTTATTGAAAAGACAGAGGAGTTTACTCTTACATTTTTTCAGGACAAATATAGAGAACAGCTTACATATCTGGGGAAAGTATCTGGACGGGATGAGGACAAGATCAAAAGAACAGGACTCTCTGTAGTTTCAGAGGGGAATTTTCCTTATTTTCAAGAGGGAAAAACAGTTGTCAAGTGCAGAAAGCTATACAAGCAGAGACTGGATAAGGAGTGTTTTTTAGATCCTTCCCTAGAGAACTTTTATAAGAACGATTACCACTACATGTATATAGGTGAAATTGTAGAGGTACTGGAAAAGGAGGTATAGGGGATAAAATGAACATTAAACAAGCGGATTATGTAAAATCAGCGGTATTTGAAAAAGATTATCCAGAGGAAATTGCAACTTATGAGTTTTCATTTGTGGGAAGATCCAATGTAGGGAAATCTTCACTAATAAATAGTATCACAGGCAGAAGAAAATTGGCAAAGACAAGTAAAACTCCTGGAAGGACTCAACTTATAAATTATTTTATTATAAACAAAGAGTTCTTTTTTGTAGATTTACCAGGGTATGGTTTTGCAAAAGTTCCCAAAGCTGTAAAAGAGGAATGGGGAAAAACCATGGAAACATATTTGGCTTCAGAAAGACATAAACTGGTGTTTGTGCTGCTAGATATAAGAAGAATACCTAGTGAAGATGATATAAATATGCTGAAATGGCTTGATCACTATGAGATTCCATTTAGAATTATTTTTACAAAAGTAGATAAACTTTCTAATAATGAAAAATTTAAGAATTTGAAGAATATAAAGAAAAAACTTGTTTTTGAAAATTCAGATGTTTTTTTTCACTCATCTCTTAATCACACAGGTAAAGAAGAAATATTAAATTATGTAGAAAGTGTTTTGAAAAACGGGATATAAAAGACTTTGAAAATAGATAAAAATTTGATATAATTAAAAATAAAAAAAATTATATTTAAATAATTATTTGGAGAGGATACCTTAATTATGCCTAAAAATATATCGGTCACAGTCGTAGTAACGCAAACAAGTTAATATAACTGGGGTAGCTATGACTTAATGGTATAGTTAAATATCTAAAATGCTTATAATTAGAGATTTGTGCAGCTATCTTAGTGATTAAAGGACTAATAATAGCTGCTTTTTTATTGTAAAGGATAAAGTTAAAAATTAAAATTATAAAAAAATTCAGGAGGGACAGTAATGGAAGAGCTAAATAAAGTTTATTCTCCTAAGGAGATTGAGGATAAATGGTATCAGAATTGGGAAAAGAACGGATATTTTTCTGCAACAACAGATGAAGAGAAACCAAATTATTCAATTGTAATCCCACCACCGAATGTAACAGGGATACTTCACATGGGACATGTACTGAATAATACAATTCAAGATACGCTTATCAGATTCAAAAGAATGAGCGGGTACAATACTCTCTGGCAGCCTGGAACAGACCATGCAGGAATAGCAACACAGAATAAGGTAGAAAGAAAACTTGCTGAACAGGGACTCAAAAAAGAGGACCTGGGAAGAGAAAAGTTCCTGGAAGAGGTCTGGGAATGGAAAGAGAAACATGGTGGACTTATAACCAATCAGCTTAGAAAACTAGGGGCATCTCTTGACTGGGAAAGAGAAAGATTTACAATGGACGAGGGACTCTCCAATTCGGTGAAAGAGATATTTGTAAAACTATACAATGACGGTCTGATATACCAGGGTGAATACATGGTAAACTGGTGTCCTAGATGTGGTACGGCTATAGCCGATGATGAAGTGGATCATGAAGAGAAAAAAGGAAGCCTATGGCATATAAAATATCCTATTAAAGATTCAGATGAAGAGTTTGTAATAGCCACTACAAGACCTGAAACAATGCTTGGAGACACAGGAGTAGCTGTAAATCCCAATGATAAAAGATATCAGCATTTAATAGGGAAAACTGTCATTCTTCCACTGGTAGGAAGAGAGATACCTATTTTCGCCGATGAATACGTGGACATGGAGTTTGGAACAGGTGTAGTAAAAATGACTCCTGCCCATGACCCCAATGACTTTGAGATCGGAAAAAAGCATAATCTTGCAATTATAAATATAATGACAGAAGATGGAAAAATAAATGAGCTGGGAGGAAAATACCAGGGGCTTGACAGATTTGAAGCGAGAAAAGTAATAGTGGAAGACCTTAAAAATGAAGGGATTCTTGTAAAAACAGAAGATCACGTACATAAAGTTGGAGGATGCTACAGATGTGATACAGTAGTGGAACCTAGAGTATCTAAACAGTGGTTTGTAAAAATGAAACCCCTTGCTGAAAAAGCACTGGAAGTAGTAAGAAACGGACAGGTGAAAATAGTCCCTAAAAGATGGGAAAAAGTTTACTATAACTGGCTTGAGAATATAAGAGACTGGTGCATCTCAAGGCAGATATGGTGGGGACACAGAATTCCGGCTTATTACGGTCCGGATAATCATATGTTTGTAGCTAGAAATCCTGAAGAGGCAGCACAACAGGCAGAGGCACACTATGGTAAAAAAGTGGAATTGACTCAGGAAACAGATGTACTTGATACTTGGTTTTCGTCTGCATTATGGCCTTTTTCTACTCTCGGATGGCCTGATAAAACCAAAGAACTAGAGATGTTCTACCCTACTGCCACTCTTGTAACAGGAGCAGATATACTTTTCTTCTGGGTGGCCAGAATGATAATGATGGGCCTTTATGAAATGGAAGAGATACCTTTTGAGACTGTATATCTTCATGGAATTGTAAGAGATGAAACTGGTAAAAAAATGTCTAAATCTCTTGGTAACTCACCTGATCCGTTGAAGTTGATAGATGAATACGGAGCAGATGCAATAAGATTTACAATGCTTTACAACACGTCTCAGGGTCAGGATGTACATTTTTCTGAAAAGCTGATAGAGATGGGTAGAAACTTCGCAAACAAAACGTGGAACGTGTCGAGATTCGTACTTATGAATCTTGAAGGTTTTGATATAAAGTCAGTAGATAAAAACCAACTGAAACTTGAACTGGTTGACAAGTGGATATTTTCAAAATTCAACAGAACAGCAAAAGATGTAGCTGTAAAATTAGACAGAAATAACCTTGATGAAGCTGCCAAGTCTGTATATGAATTCCTAAGAGGAGATTTTTGTGACTGGTATGTAGAGATGGCCAAGGTGAGACTTTATAATGCCGAGGATGAGGTTTCAAAGAAAACTGCCCAGTATGTGCTATGGACAATTTTGGAATCGTCTCTCAGACTTCTTCACCCTTTCATGCCTTTCCTAACAGAGGAGATCTGGCAAAAGCTAGGAGCAGAAGGAGAAACTATAATGCTTCAGAATTTTCCTATATGCCAGGATGAGCTTGTAGATGAAGAATCTGAAAAAGATTTTGAATATATTCAGACAGTAATATCTTCTGTAAGAAATATAAGAGCCGAAATAGGGATATCTCCAGCCAAGCCGGTAAACATGATAGTAAGGACTTCTGACGCAGCTGAATTAAAGGCGCTCAAAGACAACAGAGGATTCCTGGTAAATCTTGCTAAGCTCGAAACCCTTGAGGTAGGAGAAAATCTGGAAAAGCCTAAACAGGCCGGATTCAGAGTAGCTAAGAATTCTGAATTATACATTCTTTTGGCAGGGCTCCTAGATGCTGAAACAGAGATAAGTAAAATAAATGCTCAGATAGAAAAAATCCAAAAAGATCTGGATAAAGTGACAGGGAAGCTTTCAAATGAAAAATTTACATCTAAAGCTCCTGCACAGATAATAGAGAGAGAGCAGAGAATTCAAAAAGAGTATCAGGATAAGATAGATAAGCTTCAAGAAAATCTTAAAAACTTTTTATAATTAGATAAACAAAGTATCCGGTATAAATGCCGGATACTTTGTTTGCCTCTATAGAACTTGTAAAAAACTTACAAAAGAAGCTGGTATAATGAGCTTAAAGATGAGGAACTATTTAAAAATAAAATAATTAATATTATTTTTATAACAGGATATATTATTATTTTTTGTAAGTTCTTTTATTGACTTTTAAATCATGTTTTTTTATCAGAATCAGGGGATAAAACTTTGTAAGATTTTATTAAATATATAGTGAAAATTATTAAAATATATGATAGAATTATAATAAAGATTAAATTTGATAGGGAGTGAGTATATTGGATTTACATTATCTAAGAATATTTCATGAGGTTGCAAAGGAAAGAAGTTTCACTAAAGCAGCAAATAAATTGTATATAAATCAATCTGCAGTTTCTATTCAGGTTAAGAAATTTGAGGAACTTTTAAATACAAAACTCTTTGACAGAAGTTCTAAAAAAATAAAACTGACATATTCTGGAGAAGTTCTTTATAAAATGGCTGAAGAGATCTTCCAAAAAGTAAAGAGAGCCGAAAAAGAGATGACCAGGATAATAGAGCTAGATAAGGCGAAGATATCCATAGGAGCAACATCTACAGTTGGAGAACCTCTTATTCCTAAGCTTATGAAAGGTTTTTCCAAAGTTCATTCAGAAATCGAATATGATATATTCTTTTCTGATAAACAAAGACTACTTAAGAGCCTAAAAGAAGGAGAACTTGATGTCATAATAATCGACGAAGAGCACATAACAGATCCCAATCTAGAGGTAATAGAAGTAGATAAATTTCCATATGTACTTGTAAGTAAGGATGATTACAGAGATATAGAGGATGTAACCAATACTCCTCTTATATCAAGGAAGACTATTCCAAACAACAACGAGGCTATAGCATCTCTTGAGAATAAATATAAAATCTCTTTTGATAATCAGATTTCAGTTATGGGAAGTCTAGAGACAATAAAAGGAATGGTGAGAGAGGGAGTAGGAAACGTAATTCTTCCATATTATTCAGTTTATAAAGAGGTGGAATCTGGAGAGTTTAAAATAATAGAAAAAATAGAAGAGGTAGAAGACGCTTATCAGATAGTTATAACTAAAGATAAGAGAACGCTTCTTGAAATAATAAAATTTATAAACTTTACTCAAAACTTTAAAATTATATAGGAGGAGTTATGAAACTTATTGATTCATACATAAAAACTTATAATCTTCTGGAGAGGTTCATAAAGGAAGAGGAAAAATCTAATATAACTGAAAAAGTAGCCAGAGATCTCGCTGAAGCTTTTGAGAATGGGAACAAGGCTCTTATATGTGGTAACGGCGGAAGCAACTGTGATGCCTTACACTTTGCAGAGGAGTTTACAGGGAGATTCAGAGGTGACAGAAGAGCCCTTCCAGCCATATCCCTTTCAGATTCATCGCACATAACCTGTGTGGGGAATGACTATGGATTTGACTATATTTTTTCCAGAGGTGTAGAGGCCTACGGGAAAGAGGGAGATTTTTTTATAGGAATATCAACAAGCGGAAATTCTGAAAATGTAATAAAAGCAGTGGAAGCAGCTAAAAAACTCGGGTTAAAAACATGCCTTCTTTTGGGTAAAGACGGAGGAAAGCTAAAGGGAATGTGTGACTATGAGTTTATAATTCCAGGAGAAACTTCAGACAGAATACAGGAGATCCATATGATGATACTTCATATTATCATAGAGGGTGTAGAAAAAATAATGTTTCCAGAAAACTATAAATAAAAAAGAGCCTTAAGGCTCTTTTTTATTTATCCAGTGAACAGCTGTCAATCTCATTGTCCATATCAGGCTTGTCTACACTGATTACTTTTATCTTCTGGTCTATCAGTTTTTCTCCACGTTTCTTATCAAAAAAGTATATGAAACCGAAGGAGATTGCTAAAAATAAAAAACTCATAAGAACTCCCTGCCCTTCACTGAAGCCTAATTCTTGACCTATAAAATATCCTGCCATCATAAAGATGATAGGCATAAGGTAAACCAATGCAGCAATATTCAGCAGAGATGAGTCTTCTATCTCAAAGGTAACAATATCCCCTATAGTTAAATGCCTGTCATATTTAAAGGAAAAAGTCGACCCCATCTTGCTGCTAGAACTACATCCCGAGCAATGGGCACATGCACTGTCTCTATACAGATGAACCTTTATACGATCGTTATTTATCTCCTCTATAATCCCTTTATTTATCATAAGATACCACCTTTAAATTTAATAGTTATTCTTTGATGTTACTGACCTATAAATTATATCACAGGAGTGCTTCTTTGTAAAAGGAGCATAGGAATATACCTTGAAAAGTAAAGGTGGATATGATAAGATTAGAGTAAAAGTTTTGAGGGGGTAAGTGTGGAAAAAGCTAAGGATAATAAAGAGAAAAAACTAATAACTCTTTCTATATCTTTGTTTTTTTTATATCATTTTATAAGAGGTAAATTTTTTTTTGAAAGTCAGATTTTTGAAATGCTTTACACAATTTTCGGAGTGTACTATTTTTTTCTGATTGTATATCCGCTTCTTATATCTTATTCTTTCTCACTAGAGGACAGTAAAAGTAAAATGGTTCTGAAAACGCGTCTTTTATTCACAGTCCTATTTTTCTTCTTTTGTACCCTCATAGTGGTGATGTTCCAGATGAGGGAATATAATTTTGAAGGAGTCAGACTGGAAAAGCAGCTTATAAAAATATCCTGGGCAGAAGATGAGCTAGGAGGACTGGCCACCATGCTCATAGATTTGTTGTATTTTAATTTTGAAAAACTTCATCTTTATATTTTTTCCAGTTTATTTATATTCATATCTTCCTTTTTTATTTTTGGTAGTTCGGTGAAAAACTTTATAAAGAGCATCGGAAATATAAAAAATTTTTATAGAGATAAAAAAGAGCTTATAAAAAGAGAAAGAGAGCTAGAAGAAAAGATCAACATAAAGGAGAGCATCGAAAAAGAGATGCTCATAAAAAAAGAGAAATATTTAAAAGAAAAAGAGCGTAAAATAAGAGAAAAGGTGAAAGAGGTGCTTGAAGACGGATCACAAGGAAATCCAACAGAACTTCAGGTGCAGGCAACCGCATCCAGTGTAGAGTCAGTCTCAGGAGACGAGGTAGACAGACCTGATAAAGAAGCATAGTCCACCTGTTAATTTAAATGGATATTATGCCAGAGGACGACAGATAAACAGGGATAATCTTGTAAAAAAGATAAAACCGATTATAGATAAGGGGAAGATGAAGTAAATGATATTAGCATCTAAATCACCGAGAAGAAAAGAGATATTGGAAGGTTTCGGTTTCAAACTGGAAATTCTGACTTCAAGTATAGAGGAAGTGAGTGATAAGGAAGGGCTTTTGGAACAGATAATGGATATTTCAAGAAAGAAATCTTTGGAAATTTCTGAAAACAGAAAAGAGAGCTATGTATTATCTGCAGACACCGTAGTTGTCTTAGACGGCAATATACTTGGAAAGCCAAAGGATGAGGATGAGGCCTTTGATATGCTGAATTCTCTTTCAGGTAGACAGCACAAAGTTCTCACGGCGTATACACTGATAAACTCTCAAAAAGGAATAGACTTTACAAGTTATGATTCAACTGAAGTATATTTTAAAGAACTTTCAGAAGATGAGATAAGGTGGTATATCTCTACCGGCGAATCTATGGATAAAGCCGGAGCCTATGGTATACAGGGCAAGGGGGCAGTACTGGTAAAAAAAATAGAAGGGGACTTTTTCAATGTGATGGGATTCCCGATTAGCAAATTTTACGACGATTTGAAAAAACTGGATTTAGATATAGATGAATTAAATAAAACTATAGAGGTGGAAAAATGTTAAAATTTATAAACAAAGCACTAGGAATGTTTTCAGAAGATTTAGGAATAGATTTAGGTACTGCAAATACTCTGGTTTGTGTAAAAAATAAAGGTGTCGTGCTTAATGAGCCCTCTGTAGTGGCGATAAATAACAAGACTAAAGAAATATATGAAGTCGGGGAAAAAGCCAAGAGAATGATCGGGCGTACCCCTTCGGTGATAGATGCAATAAGGCCTCTTAAAAACGGTGTTATAGCAGACTATGAAGTAACTGAAAAGATGCTCCGTGAATTTTATAAAAAAGTTCACAAAAGAAAATTTCTTGCAAATCCAAGAGTTGTAATCTGTGTTCCTGCAGGGGTAACCCAGGTAGAAAAAAGGGCGGTTATTGATGTGACCAGAGAAGCAGGAGCCAGAGAAGCTTATCTTATAGAAGAGCCAATGGCAGCTGCAATAGGTGCAGGACTGAATATATTTGAGCCTGAGGGTAACCTTATTATAGATATAGGGGGGGGAACCACTGAAATAGCAGTAATATCTCTGGGAGGAATTGTCAAGACATCATCCCTGAGAGTGGCAGGGGACAAATTTGATGCTGCAATAGTGCAGTATGTGAGGCAAAAGCATAACCTTCTTATAGGGGAGAAAACTGCTGAAGAGATAAAGGTAAATGTAGGAAGTGCAATAGATCTGGAAGAGGAACTTACAATAGAGGTAAGCGGAAGAAATGTCCTGAACGGACTGCCTAAAAACATATCTGTTAATTCTTCGGAAATAAGAGAAGCCTTAGAGGAAATGATTCATCAGATTATAGAGGAAGTAAAAGTTATATTGGAAAAAACCCCTCCGGAGCTCTCGTCTGATATAAAAAGAAAAGGGATAGTCCTTGTAGGAGGAGGAGCCCTCATAAGAGGAATAGATAAGAAAATTTCAGATGCCCTACATCTCGATGTACAGATAACTGAAAATCCATTAAATGCAGTGGTAATGGGAATAGAAGAATTGCTGAAGGATTTTGAAAAATACAGAGAGGTCATTATTTCTCCAGAAACAGATTATTAAGTTTATGTAGGAGAAGCCTATGAAAAAAATATTATTACTTTATATATTGATGTCAGTATTTCTCTACGGGGAGTTTTTAAGCACAAACGGAGAGGTAAGTTTTTTCTATGATACTGAAATGCAGAGGCTCCATAGCATAAAGGGAAATGTTTTTGACTCTCCCGCTATATCCCAGATAGATATAGGGATTATGTTTGGCAAAAATATTTATCTCTTGAAGGATCATGTCTCCGGGGTAGAACTCATAGAAGGAACCGGCATACTTTCCATCAAAAGCAGAATAGAGGGAGTGAATGTAAATACGTATATATTTCCCTCTTCTGACGAGAAAAAAAAGTTATATATTATAAATGAGTTTCTGAATCCAATGGAGACAAAGGATATCCAGGTACTATACAGGCTCATTCCATACAGGGATACCGGCATACTTGGATATCTTCCCCATAAGAGTTATTACACTTATGATGGAGTGAGATTTAAATCACTGAACAACGGTTCAGGACTCTATATATCAAATGATGAATATCTTGATGTCTTTAAATTTCGTCAGGTGAAAGACAAAGATGTGAAGTATCAGGAGGACAAACTTTTTTTTGTTACCAAAATTGTGGATAAAAAGGAAAAAAGTTATGACATTGTAGCCTTGGATTTTTCTAAGAATGAATGGCCTAATAAAGTAGTCTTCAGTGCTGAATCCCTAAAAGAGGAGTATCAGTCGTGGGGAGAGTGGAACTGGGATTTCAAAAGATATTCGAAGGATATAGAGGTGCAGCTTTCTCATCTGAAAATGCTGACAGACGTCGAAAAAATCCCGGCATTTGTATATTATGGGAAAAGTACAGAAAGTATCTCTACAAATCTTAATCTGGCAACAATACTTTCTATATACGGAAAATCAAAGGAGAGCAGAGAGGTTCTTCAGGATTATAAATTTAAGAGGAAAAACAGTCCTGAGGACGTGGCTGTTTTACTCTCACTCTTTAAAAGCTGGGAGTTTTCAACAGATCCATTTGACAACTCTAAATTTTTGATGAAAGTGTATCCTGTAATAATGAGAACTTTGTCTGGTATAGATTCTGATGGTAAGTTTGACGGAGGAAGCGAAGAGATAGGACTTTATTACAACCTTATAGCTCTCATGGAAGAGCTTCTGGAAAACTCTCTGGATATAAAAAATCTTCCCAGAGAACTGATACTGGAGAAGCTGGGAAAAGTAAAGAATTATGTAGACATAAATTTTATAACTCCTGACGGTATAAAGGATACCCCTAAATCTACAGAGGTAAATCCCAGAAATATAAAATTTATAGATATTTACCCTGAAAGCTCCAAAAGTATTTTTGTCCAGGAGGAGTTTGAAAAGTATTATAATAAAAGGCTGGGTTATCTTGTCCTGGAAGGAGAGCCTTTTATGGATTTGGAGTACAACCTTAACTTTGCACAGGTTCTCTACAACAACTCTTTTGAAACTGAGGGTGAGAGATTATACAGAAGAATAAGAGAAGTAGTTGTAAAAAATAAAAATTACCTGGCACCTGAGATGTATACAAGGGAAAAAAATGAGGCAGGTATATACGGAAACCTGATATACTTATATTTGCTGACAAATTATTACAGGGGGATAGAATGAATCTAAAACTATACTTAGAATCCATACTGCTCTTGTCTGGAGACGAACTTAAAATTTCAGAACTCTGTAAATTTTTTAGAAAAGATCAACAAGAGATTACTAAAATATTGAATGAGATAAAAGATGAGAGAAAAAACAGTGGAATAAATGTGGAGATAGAAGGGGAAAATATCTATCTGATAACTAATCCAGCCAGCGGAGAGATAGTACATAAATTTTTTAATCAGGAATCAAAACCGAAGAAACTTTCCGGTGCAGCTCTGGAAACACTGTCTATAATAGCTTACAGGCAGCCTGTTACCAAGAGTGAGATAGAGGGGATAAGGGGTGTATCTGCAGAAGGTGTCATCCAAAATCTAGAGGACAAGAAACTGATAAGAGTTTGCGGAAAAAAAGATAGCGTAGGGAGACCAAATCTATATGAGGTAACCGATAGGTTTTTTAGCTATCTGAAGATAAACTCTATAGAGGAACTCCCAAATTATGATGAGGTGAAAAGGCACATTGAAAGAGAAAATGAGGATAAATAAATATCTTGCTTCTATTGGAGTAGCATCTAGAAGAGAGATAGACAGACTGGTAGAAAATGGGTCTGTGAAAGTAAATGGTGCCATGGCAACTCCAGGAATGCAGGTGTCTGAGTCAGATACAATAGAGATAAACGGAAAGAAAATTCAGAAAAAAACCGGAAAAAAACTGTATTTCATGCTCAATAAACCTGTAGGAGTAATCAGTGCAGCAAAAGATGACAGGGGAAGAAAAACCGTGGTGGATCTGATAAATTGTAAAGAGAGAATCTATCCTGTTGGAAGACTTGACTTTGATACAGAAGGGCTGATTCTTTTGACCAATGACGGAGATTTCTTCAACAAAATAATGCATCCTAAATCTGAGGTATACAAAGAGTATCATGCAGATGTTATGGGCAGAGTAAATAAACTGGAGATAGACAAGCTAAAAAGAGGGGTCAGGTTAGAAGACGGAATGACTCTTCCTGCCAAAGTAGAACTGCTAGATTCTTCTCATGAAGCATCAAAACTGAGAATAACCATCAGAGAAGGTAGAAATCGTCAAATAAGAAGGATGTGCAAGGCAGTAGGACACCCTGTGACCCACCTGAAAAGGGAGAAGATAGGCGAATTAAGCCTTGGAGACTTGAAAAAAGGAGGATTCAGAGAGTTGTCAAAAAAAGAGGTCGAGTATCTGTACTCTCTGTAAAAAATTATGAAAAAAAGAATTTTTCTAGTGGATTTTGACAGAACAATAACTGACAGAGATACGACGGATACCATTTTAGAGAGATACAATCCTAAGCTACTAGCAGATACCCGTAAGAGATTTCATAAGGGGGAAGTGGATATAAAGAGGTATCTTCAAATCCTTGTAGAATCCCTTTCTTTAACAGAAAAAGAGTTTGAAGAGGAGATCTCTGTGGGAATAGAGATAGATTCTTTTTTTAAGGATTTTTTTCAAATGGAAAATGAAATCAGAATTGTAAGTGCCGGTACTTATCACAATGTGATGTCAAACCTGAAAAAAGCTGGCATTGAATTTCCAGAGGAGCATATCTATTCAAACATTTTGAAATTTCACGGGAAGAAGATAAGCGTAGAATTCCCAGATGCCGATTCTTTTGAGGGGATATGCAAAAGAAGAGTGGTAGAGAAGTATAAGAGGGAGTATGAAGAAGTGGTATTTATAGGGGATGGTTCATCGGACTATCACGGAGCTTCAAGGGCACACAGGGTCTTTGCTAAAAAAGGCCTTAGACTTGAGGAATACTGCCTTGAAAATAATATCGACTACACTCCATACGAAAGTTTTGAAGAGATAATTAAAATTTATAATATATAGGAGGATAAAGATGTCTTTAACCAGAGAAGAAGTTTTGAAAGTGGCTAAACTTGCCAGACTTGAATTTAAAGATGAAGAGATACAAAAATTTCAGATACAATTAAATGACATATTGGGATACATAGATATTCTAGATGAAGTGGATACAGAGGGAGTAGAACCTCTGATTCAGATAAATGAAGGAGTGGGGAAACTCAGAGAGGATGAAGTAAGAAAATCCTTTACTGTGGAAGAGGCTCTGAGAAATGCTCCTCAGTCAGAATCCGGCACTGTAATAGTACCAAAAGTTGTGGGAGAATAATGTTTTTGTTCTTTTGAGAATTTAAAATTATTCAATAGAAATTTAAAAAATTGATTATTACATAAAAATATTCTTCAGATTTTTTTTGAAAATAGATAAACCGTAAACAAAAGAGGAGGAAAAATATCTTATGGATAGATTTTATAAGCTTACTGCTTTTGAAATAAAAGAAAAAGTCTCCAAGGGAGAGATAAAAGCGGTAGATGTGATCGCTGATATTTTTGACAGGATAGAAAAAACTGAAAGTAAAATAGATAGTTTTGTTTCCTTGAGAAAAGAAGGCGCCCTGGAAGATGCCAGGAGAATAGATGAAAAAGTAGCCAATGGAGAAAAACTGGGAGCCCTTGCAGGGGTACCTGTGGCTTTAAAGGACAACATGGTGTCTTATGATGAACCTTCGTCATCTTGTTCGAAGATATTAGAGGGATATATAGGGGTATATGATGCTACAGTAGTAAAAAAGATAAAAGAATCAGATGCAATAATAATAGGAAAAACAAATATGGACCAGTTTGCAATGGGTTCTTCTACGGTAACTTCATGCTATAAAAAGACAAAAAACCCTTGGGATCTGGAAAGAGTTCCTGGAGGGAGCAGCGGAGGATCAGCAAGTGCTGTAGCTGCACAGCAGGCTATAATAACTCTCGGATCAGATACCGGCGGGAGTATCAGGCAACCGGCATCATTCTGCGGGATAGTGGGACTAAAGCCTACATATGGAAGAGTTTCGAGATATGGTCTTATGGCATTTGCATCTTCACTGGATCAGATCGGGCCGTTTACCAAGACTGTAAAAGATGCTGCTCTATGCATGAATGTAATTGCTGGATCAGATGACTATGATTCTACAGTCCAAGATGTGGAAGTTCCTGATTATACGACTTTCCTTACAGGAGATGTAAAGGGAATGAAAATAGGAGTTCCAAAGGAATATTTTGTAGAGGGAATGAAACCTGAAGTTGAAAAAGCTGTAAGAGATGCAATGGAGAAATTTAAAGAGATGGGTGCTGAGATTGTGGATATATCCCTTCCTCACACTAAATACGGAGTCTCAGCATACTATATAATTGCTCCTGCAGAAGCAAGTTCAAACCTTGCCAGATTTGACGGAGTGAGATACGGACACAGAAGTGAAGATTACAAGGGTGTGGAAGATCTCTATTTTAAATCAAGAAGTGAAGGTTTCGGAGACGAAGTAAAAAGAAGAATAATGATGGGAACCTATGTACTGAGTGCAGGTTTTTATGATGCATACTACAAAAAAGCACAAAAAGTCAGAAGGCTTATGAAGGAAGAGTTTGACAGGGCCTTTGAAAATGTGGATATCATACTGACTCCTACTGCCCCAAGTGCAGCATTTAGACTAGATGATGAAAAGACTCCACTTGAGATGTACTTAGAAGATGTATTTACAATTCCGCTTAATATGGCTGGACTTCCTGGAATATCAGTACCTGCAGAAGTGGTAAATGGTCTTCCTGTAGGGATACAGATAGTCGGAAAGCCATTTGGTGAGGGAGATATCTTAAGAGCTGCTGATGCCTTTGAAAAAGCAAGAGGAGAATGGGAATTTCCGGAGTTTGAATAATAACAAAAGAGGAATGGAGGTTTAAATATACATGGCTAGAGAATGGGAATCGGTAATTGGACTGGAAGTTCACTTGCAGTTGAAAACAGGGACTAAAGTATGGTGTGGATGTAGTGCAGACTATGACAACTCAGCACCGAATACTCATACATGCCCGATCTGCCTTGGACATCCGGGAGCACTTCCAAAATTAAACAGAAAAGTTGCAGAGTACGGAGTAAAGGCGGCACTTGCACTAAACTGCAGAATAAATAATGAGAGCAGATTTGACAGAAAAAACTATTTTTATCCTGACCTTACAAAGGGATATCAGATAACTCAGTTTGATGTACCCTATGCAGAAGAAGGGTATATAGATGTAAAACTTAATTCTGGAAAAGAAAGCAGAGTGGGTATCACCAGGATACAGATAGAAGAAGATACAGGGAAATCAATCCATGCAGGAGAGGAATCTTTTATTAACTATAACAGAGCCTCTATACCTCTGATCGAAATCATATCAGACCCGGATATCAGAAGCTCGGAAGAGGCCTATGAGTATCTGAACCTCCTTAAAACTGCCATAAAATATACAGGGATAAGTGACGTATCCATGGAACTGGGATCTCTCAGATGTGATGCAAATATCTCTGTAAGACCAAAAGGCCAGGAGAAATACGGTACAAGAGTAGAGGTGAAAAATCTAAACTCATTTAAGGCTGTGGCAAGAGCCATAGATTACGAGATAGGGCGACAGATAGAAGAGATAGAAAATGGCGGAATAATCAATCAGGAAACAAGGCTTTGGGATGATGAGTCTCAGGTAACCAGAATTATGAGAAGTAAAGAGGAAGCCATGGACTACAGGTACTTCCCGGAACCTGATCTCGGGGTACTCTATATATCTGATGAACTTGTAGAGAAAATCAGAGGAGAGATGCCGGAATCCCAAATAGATAAGGTGAAAAGATTTATAAGTCAGTATGGTCTTTCTGAATATGATTCAAAAATACTTTGTGACGAGATAGAACTTGGGGATTATTTTGAAGCGGCTGCAAAGGTCGCAGGGAATCCAAAGACAACAGCCAACTGGATAATAACAGAGGTACTGAGAGTACTAAAAGATACCCAAAAGTCTATAGAGGAGTTTGAGATCTCTCCAGAGCACCTGGGAGAAATAGTAAAACTCATAGGTAACGGAGCTATTTCGGGGAAAATAGCCAAGAAACTTTTTGAAATAAAACTCACAGATAACAGAGCTCCTGAAGAGATAGTAAAAGCAGAGGGGCTGGCACAGGTAGCTGACGAAGGTGCCATTGAGACTATGGTAGATGAGGTTCTTGCAAACAATGCAAAACTTGTGGAAGACTACCACAATGCCGATGAAGGCAGAAAGCCGAGAGTTCTTAAGGGACTTGTAGGTCAGGTTATGAAAGCATCTAAGGGTAAGGCAAATCCTCAGATGGTAACGGATCTTCTGACAAAAAAATTATAGTAACGAAAAAGGGTTCCCTTGGGGAATCCTTTTCATTTATATTGCTGTTTTAAATTCTTAATTTATTTGGGAAGATTATATTTTTCAAGGTCTGTGACACGGGAACACTTTTGGGAATATCCGAGAATTCCCCAGGGATCAAGAGAACCTCTTAATCTTAAGAGATTTTTTTCATATAATTCAGCCTTCCCGTAGTATTTTTTACCATTCCAAGAGTCATATACCCATCCTCCTTTTAAAACATTACTGTTTTCAGGATCGGTGTGCATGTCACCAACTACTTTTAAATCCATGACTTCTCTATTTCTGAGGAGAGGATCAGGATTTTTTCTGTCTATCTGAATTTTTCCTTCCATAGGGTCTCCCGCTGGGTATAGGGGGTCCTTCAGCCACACCACGTGACCTGAAAATTCTCTGTTTTCCTGAGTGATGAGTATTATAGTTTTGCCTGATGGGATGAGCCAGTATCCTTCAAAAGACTTACCCATTATATTTATTGATAAGATTATAAAAATCAAAAGTCTTGTCATTAGAGAACCCCTTTAGATATTGTGTTTTTTTCTAGAAATTTATATGAATTATTGAATTTATACGAAATCTGTTACTTTTCCTTGATGAAAAGTAACCAAAAATCAAGGCCTGTGAAAAATAAGCTAAATGCCTTCGGAAATCTAAGAAAAAATCGAAACTCGCTTCGCTCAGACATAGATTTTTTCTAAAGATTTCTCTCAGTCATTCCTAACGCTTATTTTATCAATGGCCGAAATATTCAAAACATTTTTAGCACAATAAATTAAAGAATAACCATGCGCATGCATTTTATTTAGGCTGATATCTTTTTTCTGCCTTTGAATTTTCA
>NZ_JBFHGC010000002.1:0-24125 GCF_041583315.1 Ilyobacter sp.
AGCTATACTGTACCTCAAAAGATAAGACTGGAAAATATAGATGATAAACTAGAAATATTTATGAGAGTAAATAATGTCTACAGAGATGTAAAACTGGAAGTAAAAGATGGAGATCAGACGCTTGTATCTCTGACTAAAAAACATCTTGCTCCAGGAGAAATGGAAAAAATAGTATTACCAAAGAAAATACTGGATAAAATAGTCGGAGACGAGTTAAAAATATCAATAGCTGGAGTTCAATAGAAAAAAAGGGCGGTGAATATTTAATGAAAAAAGAATTGATTTGTATAGTATGTCCTATGGGTTGCCACCTGGAAGTGGACGTAGCAAATGACTATAAAGTAACCGGGAATCTATGTCCCAGAGGTGAAAAGTACGGATTTGTAGAATTAACAGCTCCTACCAGAGTAATAACTTCCACAATAAAAATAGCAGACGGTCTGCACAACAGAGTACCTGTAAAAACAGACGGAGCAATACCTAAAGAACTGAACATAAAATGCATGGAACTGATAAACAGCATATCAGCAAAAGGACCTGTAAAAATGGGAGATGTCATAGCAGAAGATATTTTTGGAACAGGGGTAAACTTAGTGATCACCCGGGACATGTAATTAAAAAAAGAATAGAATAATCAGAGCAGAGGGATTTTGGCCCTCTGTTTTTTTTGAGAAAAAGGATCTGAAGGATAAATTTCAAAAGAATATAAAATATGTTTTTATATAGTGGAAAGTCTAAAATAAAATTTGTTGTGACTAAAAAACGTAGGGAACGAAAGGTGATACAGCAGTGGGGAGAGAAGAAGAGGAGACGCAAGTCAGGACAATTACCGGATTTGAATTAAAATAAAGGAATGTGGAGAGGATATAAATAATATGATTATCCTAAAAGAATTCAGTTAAATTGTGAGGATTTGAAAATAAAGTGTCAACAAGGTTCATTTATACTAAGATTTGTACATTAAAGAGAGTCAAATAAATTGAAAATTACACTAAAATAGGATATAATGTATTTAAGTGATTATGCTTATGAAGGGGTTATGCTCATGGAAAGGATAGATGGGAAATCTATATTTGAAGGGATTGTAATAGGCCAGCCTTACTTGAGAAAGAAAAAAAAGGTTGATATTACAGAATATAAAATAGATGAAGACAGAGTTGATGAAGAGATCAACAGATTTAAGGTCGCCCTGAAGGAAACTAAACAGGAAATAAAATTCCTGATAGATTCTCTCAAGGGAAGAATAAATAATGAAGAACTTAAAATTTTAAATGTTCATCTGATGATTTTAGATGATCCTGTGCTTCTGTCTGAGATAAATACCCGAATAACATCGGATTTGATAAACGTAGAAAAAATATTGGAAAGCGTAATTGATAAATATGTTGATATGTTTAACCAGTTGAATGACCCTGTTTACAGGCAAAGGGGTCTGGATATACAGGATGTGGGAGACAAGCTTATCAGCAATCTTTTGAGTGAAGAGAGAGAGCTAGAAGATATAGAGGGAAAAATATTAATAACAAAGGAACTTTTCCCAACGGAACTTCTGAAAATACATCACCATAATATAAATATTTTGGGAATAATAACTGAATACGGCGGAGAAACATCTCACGTAGCCATACTGGCAAAAGCCCTGGGAATTCCTACTTTGATGGGTGCTAAAAGCATCATGCAGAGAGAATGGGACGATAAAATAATACTTGATACCAGAAAATCAAGCTCATGTGCTATAATTGATGCTACAGATAAGGTTTTTGAAAGTTATGAGAAAGAGCAAGAAGAACTTTATCAGAAAGTGTGTGAACTGGAAAAACTAATAGAACTTCCTGCAATAACTATAGACGGTGGGAAACTAGACCTGCATATCAACGTGGGCGGAGACCTGGATATGCTGGATCTGAAGAGGAAAAATCCTGATGGGATAGGACTTTTCAGGTCGGAGTTTATATATATGGATTCTGAATTTTTTCCAAGTGAAACAAAGCAGATGGAGATTTATGAAAAAGTTTACAATGATTTGGGTGGTGACAGACCTGTAATAATAAGAACACTGGATATAGGTGCAGATAAACACCTGTCCTATTATGAAATGAATAACGAAGAGAATCCTTTTCTCGGGCTGAGAGGTCTGAGATTTACCCTGTCACACAAAAGTATATTTAAAGAACAACTACGAGCTATACTAAGAGTGGCTTACAAAAGAAATATAAAGATAATGTATCCCATGGTGACAAATTTATGGGAAATAGATGAGGCTGGAAAGCTTCTTCAAGAGGTCAAGGATGAACTGAAGGCAGCAAAAGTAGATTATAAAGATGATATAGAGGTCGGAATAATGATAGAGGTTCCGTCGGCTGCACTTTTGGCAGATGTTTTCGGAGAAAAGGTTGACTTTTTCAGTATAGGAACCAATGACCTGACACAATATATACTTGCTGCAGACAGACTGAGTGATGAGGTGGCACACCTCTATGACTGCTATGACCCTGCGGTACTTAGAGCCATAAATATGGTAGCAGAAGCCGGAATAAGACACGGAAAAAAAGTCAGTGTCTGCGGTGAAATGGCCGGGGATCCTATGGCTATAATAGCATTTATGAGTTTTGGAATTAAAGATTTGAGTATGCTGGCTTCTTTTTTGCCGAGGGCAAAACATCTCATAAGAAACAGCGATATGAATAATATAAGAAAACTGAAAAATGAGATATTATCTTGCAGAGATTCAAAAGAAGTAAAAGATTTATTAAAAAATTATGTGATATAATATTTAGGAGGAACACTTTATGAAGAGTATAGAGGTACAGATCAAAAATAAAGCCGGACTTCATGCTAGACCTTCTTCTCTTTTTGTACAAACTGCCAGTGCATTTGATTCAGACGTAATCGTAAAATGCGATGACGAAGAGGTAAATGGTAAGAGTATAATGGGTCTTATGCTTTTGGCAGCAGAGCAAGGGAGAACTCTAATCCTTGAAGCTGACGGTGAGGATGAAAGTCATTTGCTAGAAGCTCTGAGAGACCTAATAGAAGTTAAAAAATTCAATGAGGAGTAATTGGCCGAGATGGAAGTGATAAGAGCTGGAAAAATGGGTTTTTGTTTTGGAGTCAGGGAAGCAGTGGAGCTTTCAGAAGCTCTCTATATAAAGGAAAAAAACAAAAGAATTTTTATGCTTGGAATGCTGGTACATAATGAACACGTCATAGAGGATCTGAGGAAAAAGGGTATCGAAATACTGGAAGAGGAAACAGTCTTGAAAAACGAAGATGATCTTGCAGAGGGTGACATTGTAATAATAAGAGCCCACGGAACAATAAAGAAAATTTATGATAGATTGTCAGAAAAAAAAGTAGAGATACATGATGCGGCCTGTTCCTTTGTTACCGGAATAAGAAATACACTGGTAGAAATGGAAAATAAGGGCTATGACACTATTTTTATAGGAGACAAAGAGCATCCTGAGGTCAAAGGTATAATATCCTTTGGGAAAAGAGTCAGTATCTTTGGAAATCTAAATGAACTGAAAGATTCTGGTATTGATAGAAACGGCAGATACGCTGTGCTAACACAGACAACTTTGAATAAAAATAATTTTGAGAAGATAAGGGAGTATATCTACAATAATTTCCCTAATGCAGAGATATTTAATAAAATCTGCGGAGCCACTTTCGTAAGGCAGAAAGCTGCTGAAAAACTTGCAGGCGAGGTAGATTTGGTGCTTGTCATAGGAGGAAAGAAAAGCTCGAACACAAGAAAACTGTATGATATATCCAAGGGTATCAACCCTAAGACCTACCTGGTTCATGAACCTGAAGATATAGGCGCGGATTGGTTTGCCGGAATAAAAAAAGTAGGTATAACCGCCGGAGCTTCAACACCAGAAGAAATAATAATAAAAATAGAAAATAAATTAAGGGGGATTATTGATGTTTGATAATAAAAATGCTTACGACGAGTTTGAGGCGCTACTAAATGACTACCTGCCGGATGACGAGGATACGGGTAAAAAAGTTAAGGGGATACTTTCTCAGATAGACAGAAACTATATCTACCTTGATGTAGTGGGGCAAGCCACAGCTGTAAGAGTAAGAACGGAAGAATTAGAAGGGTATAAAGAGGGAGATGAAGTTGAGATTCTTCTTATGGGAGAAACAAAAGACGGAGATTTCCTGATCGGTTCTAGAAGAAAAATAGATATGGAAGAGAACTGGGAAAAACTTGTAAAAGCCTTTGAGAACAAGGATATAGTAAAAGGTAAAATAGCTAAAAGGGTAAAAGGAGGGTATGTTGTAAATGTACTTTTCCAACAGGCTTTTCTTCCTAATTCCCTCTCTGAGATACCTATGAAGGACGGAGAGAAATTTGTAGGCAGCGATATAGAGGTAATGATCAAAGATGTAAAAGAAGACAGAAGAGGAAAGAAAATACTTGTTTCAAGAAAAGACATCCTTCTAAAGGAGCAGGGAGAGTTTTTCAGCAAACTTAGCCTTGGAGATATAATGGAAGTAGAAGTAAAGAATATTCTGGACTTCGGAATATCTGTAAGAGTAGGAAAATCAAATGGATTTATCCATATCTCTGAATTATCATGGGGTAAAGTGGATAAGATATCCGATATATATAAAACTGGAGACAAGCTGCAAGCAAAAATAATATCTCTAGATAAAGATAAAAAATCATTGAAACTATCTGTTAAACAACTGACTCAAGATCCTTGGGAGACAGCAGACGAAAAATATCCTGTGGGAACTGAAATAGACGGAAAGGTAACTAAACTAGTATCTTTCGGAGCTTTTGTTGAATTGGAAGAGGGAGTAGAAGGACTTGTACACCTTTCTGATTTCACATGGAATAAAAAGAAGATAAATGTCTCTGAATTTGTAAAAGTGGGAGACCTAGTAAAAGTAAAAGTAATAGAGATGGACAAACCTGCCAAAAGACTTAAGTTTGGAATCAAACAGCTTTCTGAAAATCCATGGGATACAGCAGAAGCAAAATACGGAGAGGGAAGTGTTGTAAAGGGTAAAGTCGTAGAGATAAAGCCTTTTGGAATATTTGCACAATTAGAAGACGGAATAGATGCCTTTGTTCATCAGTCTGACTTCTCATGGGAAAAGACTCAGCCTAGATATGAAATTGGTGATGAAGTGGAACTAAAAGTATTATCTTTTGACGCCAGTGAAAAGAAGATAAAAGGTGGAATAAAGCAACTTGTAAAAAGTCCTTGGGACAGCCTAATTGAAAATTACAAGGTTGGAGATAAAGTAGACAGAAAAATTACAAGCATAACTGACTTTGGTATATTTGTAGAAATGGAAAAAGGTGTAGACGGAATGATCCACGCTTCTCAAGCATCTAAAGATTTTATAAAAAATCTTAGCGACAGATTTGAAGTAGGGCAAGAAGTAAGGGCCGAAATTATAGAGATTGATTCTGTAAAGAAAAGAGTAAAATTATCTATAAAAAAAGCTGAAATAGCTGATGAAAAGAAAGAAACTCAAGAACTTATCGAGAAATACGGAACGGTAGGAGAGTAGTAAAAAGACCTGGAAACAGGTCTTTTTTTTTGTGAGAGATTAAAAGCAGGAATTTAATAATATGGGCAGTATAAAGGGTTGAGAATTAAAGTTTTAAGAAATATTGTGTAAAAAAATAGTCTCTATTGTGTCTGGTTATGAAGGAAGTGAGATTTATGCTTTTGTGATACGGAATGTTCAAAAATATAAATTTTGATTTTTGAAATACATTTTTCAAAATATGATTGACTTTTTTTAAAAAACGTGATATTATTAAGTTGGAATTATGATTAGACGAGAGGTGGAAAATAAAAGATGATAGAATTAAAAAATGTATCAAAAACTTTTGATGGAAAAAATAAAGTTGTTAACAATCTTAATTTAAAAATCGAAAAGGGAGAATTTGTAGTCCTAATCGGAGAAAGTGGATGTGGTAAAACTACAACCATGAAGATGATCAATCTATTGGAAAAACCCACAAAGGGAGAGATATTAATAGACGGAGAAAGTGTAAAAAGCAAGGATATAAAAGATCTGAGAAGAAATATAGGTTATGTAATACAAAAGGTAGGGTTGTTTCCTCATATGACTATAGGGGAGAATATAGAACTTGTACCAACCCTCAACAAATGGTCAAAAGAGGATAAGAAGGCCAGAACTATGGAACTGTTGGAACTGATGGACCTTCCTGGTGAGGATTTTTATGACAGATATCCTAGTGAGTTAAGTGGAGGTCAGCAGCAAAGAATAGGAATAGCGAGAGCTTTGGCTGTAAATCCTGATATTATACTTATGGATGAGCCGTTCAGTGCACTAGATCCTATAACAAGGGAAAAACTGCAGGACGAAATGATGAAGCTTCAAGATGAACTGGGAAAGACGATAGTCTTTGTAACTCATGATATGGACGAAGCTTTGAAACTAGCAGATAAGATAGCGGTAATCAAAGATGGAAAGGTTATCCAGTTTGATACACCAGAGGAAATACTTAAAAATCCTAAGGACGAGTTTGTAGAATATTTCTTAGGAAAAGACAGAATGTGGAAAACTCCTGAGATGTTGCTAGCTAAAGATATAATGAAGAAGAAGTTTGGTAAAATAGGACTCAACGGAAGTCCGGCAAGAGCAATAGAGATAATGAAAGACAGAGAGATAAATACTCTGATAGTAGTAGATAAAGAAGGAGAATCAAAACAAAGGCCAGTAGGAGTAGTTACCAGAAATATGATAATGAAAAATACTATGCACAGCAGAAAAATGAAAGATATAATGGAATCTAGTTCGGATTTCATGGTTCATGAGAACACAAATATGGTGGAAGTGCTAAATATAATGTCAAAAATCAACTTTAGATCAATACCAATAGTGAACGATGACGGTTTCTTAGTAGGGGCAATTACTCCGGTAAGTCTACTTAACATAATTACCGAAATATCTCCAACTATTGAAGGAGGGGAACTGTAAGATATGAATAAATTAAGTTTTTTAGAGTTTTTAAAATACAGAAGTGCGGATATTATCAAACTAACAGGGGAGCACATGAGGATAACGGGGTTTGCAGTTTTACTAGCAGTCCTTGTGGGAGTGCCTTTGGGGATCTACATAACAAAAAACAAAAAAGTTTCAAACACAGTTCTTAATATAGCGAATATATTTCAGACGCTTCCAAGTCTGGCTTTATTCGGTCTGATAATCCCTATAATGGGAATAGGGTTTAAACCTGCGATATTTGTACTGTTCTTGTATGCACTACTTCCTATTATAAAAAACACATACATAGGAATAAACAGTATAGAGCCTTCTATCATAGAAGCAGGTAGAGGAATGGGGATGACCAAGTCTCAAATACTAACAATGGTAGAGATACCACTTGCTCTTCCTATTATAATGGGTGGAATAAGAATATCTACGGTAATCAATATCGGTACTGCAACGATAGCAGCACTTATAGGTGCCGGAGGACTGGGAGACTTTATATTTAAAGGTATTTCTATGAGTAACAACAATATGATTCTTGCAGGAGCAGTACCTACAGCACTATTGGCAATATCAGTGGATTTTGTGCTGGGTCTTTTAGAAAATAAACTTACTCCTACTGGAGTTAAAAATATTTAATTATATCGTAGAATTAAAAATAAGAGTGAATATATAAATTTTATTTTTTTAAAAATTAGGAGGTACCGAATGTTTAAGCTAGTTAGAAATATTTTACTTGTGGCTGCAATTGTTGTCTTTGCTGCCTGCGGTAAAAAAGAAACCGGCGGAGAAACAATAATAGTAGGACATAAGAATTTTACAGAGCAGAGAGTATTGGGACAGATGTTTGCGGTGATGATAGAAAAACATACTGATTACAAAGCAGATGTAAAAGAACTAGGTGGAACTCAGCTTGCATTTGAGGCTGTAAAGAGTGGAGATATAGCTCTTTATCCTCATTATACCGGGACGGGGTATGCCATCATACTGAAGCAGAATGGTCTTAAAGACCCAGATGCTATCTATGATTTTGTAAAAAATGCTTATACAGAAAAAGAGTATGATCTGGAGTATTTAAGTCCTTTGGGATTCAATAATACATATACTTTGGCAGTGAGACCTGAAACTGCTGAAAAATATAACTTGAAAACTTTCTCTGATCTTGCAAAATCTTCTGATCAGCTTGTTATCGGTGCAACTATGGAATTTTTAGAAAGAGAAGACGGGATGCTAGGACTGAAGAAAGTCTATGCTGGAATGGATTTTAAAGAGGAAAAGGGTCTTGACGGAGGACTTCGTTATACAGCTATAAAAGACGCAAAAACTGATGTGGCAGATGCTTTTTCTACAGACGGAAAGCTTTTAGAATATAATTTGGTAATATTAGAAGATGATAAAAACTTCTTCCTTCCATATTATGCAGCACCAGTTATAAACGGTGAGTTTTCAAGAACGCATCCAGAGGTTAAAACTGTACTTGAAAAGTTGTCCGGTCAGATTACTGAGACAGAGATGCAGAATATGAATTACAGGGCTGACGAGCAAGGAATACCTGCAAGAGTTGTTGCAGAAGAGTTCTTGAAGGAAAAAGGACTTATATAGCATTTAGGAATTTAATTTTTATAAAAATTAGGGGGTTTAAAATGATCAAATTATTAAGAAACATTTTATTAGTTGCGACTGTTGTTGTTTTCGCTGCTTGTGGGAAAAAAGAAGCTGAGGTAGAGACAATCAAGATCGGACATAAAAACTACACTGAGGCAAGGGTGTTAGGTCAACTTTTTGCAGTTATGATTGAGAACCATACTGAGTATAAGACTGATGTAAAAGAACTAGGTGGAACACAAATCGCACATGAAGCTCTAAAAAGTGGGGATATAAGTCTTTATCCTGAATATACTGGAACAGTATACGGAGCACTTTTGGGTGAGAGTGGATTGAAAGACCCAGATGAAGTATATAATTATGTAAAGAAAAGACTTAAAGAAGACAGTAATTTAGATTTTTTAAATCCATTAGGTTATAACAATACTTACACTTTGGCAGTAAGACCTGAAACTGCTGAAAAATATAACTTGAAAACTTTTACTGACATAGCAAATCATTCTGGAGAATTAGTAATTGGGGCTACAATGGAATTCCTTGAAAGAGAGGATGGTATGGTAGGACTTAAAAAAACTTATCCTGGAATGAACTTTAAAAGTGAAAAGGGTCTTGACGGAGGACTTCGTTATACTGCATTAAAAGACGGTAAAATAGATGTTGCAGATGCTTTTTCTACAGACGGAAAACTTATTACTTATAAGCTTGTTATATTAGAAGATGACAAGAATTTCTTCCCGCCTTATTATATTGCACCACTTTTAAATGGTGAATTTGCAGCAACTCATCCTGGTGTAGTAGAAGCACTTGGAAAACTAGCTGGGCAGATCAACGAAGACGAGATGCAACAAATGAACTACAGGGCTGATGAAGAAGGGCTTCCTGCAAGAGTCGTAGCAGAAGAGTTTCTTAAAGAAAAAGGACTTATAAAGTAGTTTTAAATATAATTTTAATTTACTTTTTTACAAGGCATCGGAAACAGAAATTGTTCCGATGCCTTGATTTTACAGGACAGATGTTTTGTTGTCTACAGCTACCACTGAGTTGTAGAGATCTGAACAGCGGTATAGAGGAGTATAATGTAATACAGTTAATTTTTTATTGGATAAGTTTAAAAATACGAGACACAATCTAAAAACAGAACTTTTGATAATTAATTTTGGTATTACTTTAAAACATCTTGTGTTTGACAAAGTTCGGATGGTATGATAGATTGCCAAGTATTATTGTATGTTTAGTTTAGGAGGATATAGATATGTCAAAAGGCGGAGCACGTTTAGGAGCCGGAAGAAAACCTAAAGAAGAGGTGCTGAAGGTAGCAAACTTCAGACTTTCTATGGAAGATCTAAAGGTTTTGGACAAAAAAGGTATAGGTAAAAATTCCAGCGATAAGCTGAGATATATTCTAACTAAGTTTAAGAGTGAAAAAATAAATATGGTAAAAAGAAGAAAGGCATATAAATTAGAAAAGTTTTCCTCTCTTGAAGAAGCAGAGTCTGAGTTTCATAAACTGGCTGGAAAATGGAAGAATATAAGCAGAACAAAATTTCTTCTGGAGAGCAGCCTGAAAAACGACATGAGAATGAAATACGAGATACGAAACAGAAAAATGATTGAGAGTTTCGAAAATTTTGATGAACTTAAAAAATTTGAGTGGTTTTTACAAAACATTGATTTTCAGTGGAATGAATCTGAAATTTCAAGGGTTGATATATTTTTGAAAAAAGATGATTACCTGGTAATACTCCCTGTCACTAGAGAGGGAAGCGAATTTATAATAAAGTGTAAAAATCAGTTTTTAGAAGAAAGTGTAGACGAATTGGGGTCTATATCTTTAGCAGAAGAAGATGTACTGGCTTATTTTTATGAAAATCTTCAGGAACTGATATTTAAAAAAGAGTGTTCTTTTAACTCTGAAGAGAATCTCTGTAACAAAAAATACAGCAACGGGGATATGTACAAAACCCTTGAATATGAAAATGTAGTTGTCTTAGAACTTGAACATGACAACAAGCTAGGGGAAACCACTTTGAATTTTATAAAAGAGCTGGCAATACAATAGGTGAAAAAGGACAGGGTCGATCTCTGTCCTTTGTTTTGTATAGGGGATTATACTACTCTGGTGAGAGTAAAAAAATATGTAGAAAAATCTTTACTAAAAAATAAGGGAATTGAAAAAAACCTTAAATTATGATAGAATACTTTACTGACAAGTATGTAGTAATACACAGATAAACGGAGGAAAATAAGGAATGTTACTAAAGGGAATTTTGATTATACTGATAGGATCCTTAATAGGGTGGATCACTAATTTTTTTGCCATTAAAATGCTGTTTAGACCGCACAGAGAGGTAAATATTTTAGGATTTAAAATACAGGGGCTTATACCCAAGAGAAGAAAAGAGATAGCTGAAAGTATAGCTGAAACTATAGATGCAGAACTGATATCAATGAAAGATATAACAGCTACACTTGATTCTATAGAAATAGAAGACGAGATAAATAAGATAGTAGATACGGTAGTGGACACTAAGCTGAAAAAAGAGATAATTGCAAAATTTCCAATGGCCGGGCTGTTTTTAAACGGATCACTTATGGATAAGATCAAGGCTATTGTAAAAGAAGCTATAGAGGAAAACAAGAATGAGTTTGTAGGAATAGTGGTAAACAAACTAGAGGAAAGTGTAGATATAAAAAAAATGGTAGTGGAAAAAATGGAGGGGTTTTCTCTGGATTATCTAGAGAAGATGACTTTTAAAATAGCAAAAAATGAACTGAGGCATATAGAGGTTGTAGGAGCAGTCCTAGGAGCGTTGATAGGTGCTATGCAATTTGGAGTAAGTTATTTTTTATAAAAGGTGGTCAGTAAATTATGGATAGAGTATTATCTGCCGGAGAGTTTGAAAATGAGGTCGATATTCAAAAGAGTTTGAGACCAAAGAGATTTGACGAATATATAGGGCAGGATAATCTCAAACAAAAGATGTCTATTTTTATAGAGGCTGCCAGAAGAAGGGGAGAAGCTGTAGATCATGTACTTCTTTATGGACCACCGGGACTGGGGAAGACAACTCTGGCCGGGGTAATAGCAACTGAAATGGGAGTAAACCTGAAGATAACATCTGGTCCTGTGCTGGATAAGGCAGGGGACCTAGCGGCAATACTTACATCCTTAGAAGAAAATGATATTTTATTTATAGATGAAATCCACAGACTGAATACATCTGTAGAGGAGATACTCTATCCAGCTATGGAGGACAGGGAGCTGGATATAATCATAGGGAAGGGGCCTTCTGCCCGTTCTATAAGGATAGAGCTACCTAACTTTACACTTATAGGGGCTACTACCAGGGCCGGACTTCTGAGCTCACCTCTGAGGGACAGATTTGGAGTGGTTCACAGGATGGATTACTATAAAAATGAAGAACTTATAAAAATAATACTCAGAGGCGGCAGTATACTAGGGGTGGACATAAAGCTGGACGGAGCTGAAGAAATAGCTCTGAGAAGCAGAGGAACACCGAGGATATCCAACAGACTTCTGAAAAGAGTAAGGGACTATGCAGAAATAAGAGGGGACGGTGTCGTAACAAGACCTCTTGCCAAGGAAGCAATGAGCTTGCTGGGAATAGATTCTTACGGTCTTGACGAACTTGACAGAGAGATACTAAGTGCAGTAATTGAAAACTACAACGGCGGACCTGTAGGGATAGAAACTCTGTCTCTTGTTTTGGGAGAGGATAAAAAAACTCTGGAAGAGGTCTACGAACCTTATCTTGTGAAAATAGGGTTTATAAAAAGAACCCACAGGGGAAGAGTGGTAACTCAGAAAGCCTATGAACACTTAAATATAAAGGAGAAAAATTAAAAATGAAAATAAGCACTAGAATCAGATACGGACTCAGAGCTTTGGTATATATTGCTGAACAAAATAGAGATTTTGACAGACTGGTAAGGATAAAAGAAATATCTAAGGACCAGAATATATCTGTGCAGTATTTGGAGCAGATACTATTTAAGCTCAAGAAAGAGGACATTATAGAGGGGAAAAGAGGACCAAACGGCGGTTATAAGCTGATAGGAGATCCTAAAAAGATCAATGTATTCAGACTCTATGAAATACTAGATTCTGATGTAAAGATCGTAGACTGCAATGAAAACACAGAGAGCAAAAGCTGTGTAGAAGAAAAGTGCAGAACATCTTGCCTGTGGAGCAGACTAGATAATGCTCTAAGTGATATTCTGAAAGAGACTACTCTTGAAGATCTTATCAACAACAAAGAAATGATGTAGGAGTTTTTACAGATGATAAGTGTTTTTGTGGAAAAGGAAAATATAACTGGAAACATCATAAAAATAACAGAAAAAGCCGATGTAAATCACCTAAAGAATGTTTTTAGGATGAAAGAAGGCGATAAACTGAGAGTTGTAGACGGAGAGTATGAGTATTTTTGTAGTGTACTCATCGTGGAAAAAAAAGAGATCACTGCTGAAATAAATGAAAAAAAAAGTGACGAATATTCTTCTGCAATAAAGATAGATGCAGCCTTGGGAATTCTAAAAAATGACAAGATGGATCTAGTGATACAGAAACTCACAGAAATAGGTGTAAGTAAAATAATTCCTACTATTACTAAGAGAACCATAGTAAAACTGAAGGATAAGAAAGATAAATGGGACACAGTTTCTAAAGAAGCTTTGAAACAGTGTCAAGGGGTAAAATTAGTGGAGATCAGTGAACCTGTAAAACTTTCTGAGATAGACTATTCTCAATATGATTTGGTGCTTCTTCCATATGAGTGTGCTGAAAATACGAGAATAAAGGATATATTGGGAAAGAAGGGGAAAACTCCAGAGAAAATTTTATACCTTATAGGGCCTGAAGGAGGGTTCTCAGAAGATGAGGTGGCTTACCTTCAAGAAAATAATGCAGAGGTAGTTACCCTGGGAAAAAGAATCCTGAGGGCGGAAACAGCGGCAATTGTAGTAGGAGGAATTTTGATCAATGATCTCGAATAAAAAAGCAGCGTTTTGTACCCTAGGATGTAAGGTCAACCAGTATGAAACCGAAAGTATAAAAAAACAGTTATCAGACCTAGGATACGATGAGGTAAATTTTGATGACAAAGCAGATGTCTATATAGTCAATTCATGCACAGTGACAACCATAGCAGACAGAAAAACCAGGAATATGCTGAGAAGGGCAAAAAAAAACAATGCCGATTCGATAGTAATAGCCACAGGATGCTATGCTCAGACTAATGCAGAGGACCTGGAAGCGATAGAAGAGATAGACTATGTAATAGGAAACAGTGATAAAAGCGGGATAATAAATCTGATAAATAATATAGAGGCTGAAAAAACTTCACAGCGAGTTATACACAGAAATATTTTTGATGCCAAAGAATATGAAGAACTTGAGTTCTCAACTCTCAGAGAGATGTCTAGGGCCTATATAAAGATCCAGGACGGATGTAATAATTTCTGTTCTTACTGTAAGATACCCTTTGCAAGGGGGAAAAGCAGGTCCAGAAAACTAGAGAGTATACTGAAAGAAGCTGAAGTTCTTGCAGGAGAAGGATTCAAAGAGATTATAATAATAGGAATAAACCTGGGAGTTTACGGAGAAGATATTCCGGAAAACGGGGATCTTGAAACTTTACTAGATGAAATCTCCAAGGTAGACGGTATAGAAAGAATCAGAATAGGTTCTATTTATCCGGATAAAATAAGTGATAAGTTTATAGAACTAATGAAAAACAATGAAAAACTAATGCCACACCTTCATATATCCCTTCAGTCGTGTGATGATGAGATTCTGAAGAGTATGAACAGAAATTATAATAGTCAGCTTATAAAAGAAAGACTGCTAAAACTAAAAAAATCTGTAAAAAACATAGAATACACAGCAGACGTCATAGTAGGTTTTCCAGGAGAAGGAGATGAAAACTTTGAAAACACCAGATCTGTGATAAAAGAGATAGGGTTTTCAGACCTTCATATATTCCAGTATTCAGACAGGGAAAATACTGCAGCCAGCAGGCTCACTGACAAGGTAGATTCAAAGACAAAGAAATTACGAGCTGAAAAACTAGAAAAACTGAAAGAAAATATGCAAAAGTCGACCCAAAAAAGATACTTGGGAGAGACCATGGAGGTCTTGGTAGAAGAAAGTAAAAATGGCAATACATACGGATACAGCAAAAATTATATAAAAGTTGAAATTGTGGATTATTTAGGGAAAGTAAATGAACTAGTTGAAGTTTTAATATCTGGAGTAGAAAACGGGAGGCTAACAGGTGTCAAGAAGATCAAATAAAAAGAAAGTTAAATTTTTAGTGTTTGTCTGTTCTGTAATTTTAATTTTAACGGTAACACTCCTTATCAATGTAGGGAAAAGAAACGACAAGGAACTTCAAGAGTGGGATAAATATATAATAATAGGCAAGGAAAACACCTTTGTAGTATATGGTGAGAAGCTATCACTGAAAATACCTTTTGAGATCAGCATCAATAAAAATGAGACTCTAGGGGATATTGTACACACTAAAAACTACGAAGAAGTAGTAAGAAGACTAAATGAGATACTTCCTGAAAAGGTAGAAAATTTTAAAGTAATAAAGAGAAAAGAGATAGACGTAAACACAAAGCATATGAAAAATATCCCAGAGATTTCAATGGGAGACAAGAGATATGTTCTGACTTCTAGTCTGAATTCAATGTTTCTAGAGCTTTACTATGAAGTGACAGGTGGCGGAGAGGTACAAAATGCCATCGTTGATATATTAAATGCCAACGGAAGAAGCGGTTATGCAAGAGAAGCAGGGGAAAAGCTTAAAAATGCTTTCTCTTTGAAATACAACAGTGCCAACTATGAGTCATTTGAACAATACAGCTATGTTATGAATAAAGATCTTCCTGAAGATAAACTGAAAGAACTTATACTAGAACTAGATGAAAAGTACTTTAGAATAAAAGAGGAAGGAAGTCTTCCTACCCTTGCAAATGTAGTTTTTGTACTTGGTAAAGAGCAAGAGGGGCTTCTTGAAATAGATGTATTCGGGGATTCTAAAGGAACAGATGAAACTGTGACTAAATTGAAAAAAATAGGTTATAAAAACGTAGAGGCCAATAAAGATTCGTCTAAGGCTGAAGAGAGCTTTATCGAGTACAACGGACAAGACTATTATACAGGTTATAAACTATCCCAAAAGCTGGGGATAAAAAATATGGTCGAAAATAAAGAGCTGAAAAACAAAATAAACATTTTCATAAAATAATTCGGGAGGCAAAATGACCGGGAAGTTACAAACAGTAGTCGATGCAATAGAAAGTAAAAAAGGAAAGGACATCCTAGCCCTTGATTTTCAAGGGGAAAGCTCGCTTTGTGACTATGCTGTCATATGTACGGGAAGCTCTAACAGGAATATACAGGCAATAACTGATGAGGTAGATAAAAAAATCAGAGAGTCAGGGGAGATTCGACTAGGTATAGAGGGATATGACGAAGCTAAATGGGTTCTTATAGACCTAGATGATATAGTAGTTCATATTATGGACGAAGAAACTAGAGATTTCTATAAACTTGAAGTCCTCTGGAATGAAGCTAAGGAGATAATAAAGAGATAAAATGATAGATATTTTTTCTTTAATACTCATATTTTTAGAAAATAGTCTGGCTTTGGATTATCCGTATAATTTTATAGCTATCCCTTATATAACTTATTTGGTTTATAAAAAAAATGTAGATTCTATTTTTCTTATACTTCTGGTAGCATTTATTATATCTTTTCAGAGTGTAAGCTTCATGACTGCTGCTATGGCGGGAACTATATTTTACCTGTTGTTTCACATGGTATCTAAAATAATAGCTTTTGAAAAATACAATTTGCCATTTATTGTGGTAATCCAGACATTAATCTATGGTAGTATGGTATATTTGAAGACAGGTTATTTTACATTTGTCATATTGATCAAACTAATGATATCATACGGAGTTTTTAATTATCTGTACATGAAAAAAGACGATAAGTTTTTCGGGAGTATGTAATGAAGAAAAAAAAAAGTTTTGAAATGAGACTTGGAAAAAATAATAACAGCAGATGCAACATATTTCAAATATTTGTTGTTGTGATATTTGCACTTCTCGGGTCTAGACTCTTTTATCTTCAGATCATAAAGGGAGAAAAGTATAAAAATCTTTCTGAGAAAAACAGAGTTAAATTAAAAAGAATCGAAGCTCCGAGAGGCAAGATATTTGATTCTAACGGTGAACTTCTTGTGACAAATGAGGCAGGATACAGGCTTGTCTATCTGAAAGAAAGAAATTTTGACGATGAGATAGTGGGGAAAATAGCCGATCTTACAGGTTTTGAAAGTGAATATATAGAAAAGCGGATAAAATACGGGGAAATATTCCCATATACAAGAGAAAATATACTCTTAGAAGACCTTGATGAAAAAGAAGCTCATAGAATAATGGAAAGACTTTCTGACTACCCCTACTTACAGGTACAGACATATTCTAAGAGAAAATATATTTATGACACTCTAGCTTCTCACGTCCTAGGATACGTAAAAAAAATATCAGCAGCAGAATACAAAAGACTCAAGGAATTTGGATATACCCAAAGAGATATTATAGGCAAAAACGGCGTGGAAAAAGAGTATGATCTACAGCTTCAAGGTAAGGCAGGGTATGAATATATAGAAGTAAACGCACTCAACAGAATTGTAAAAAAACTCAAAACCAGAGAAGCGGAACAGGGAAAAGATATTTATCTGACTGTAGATACTCAGCTCCAGCAACATATGGAGGAATATTTTAAAAATAACAAACTACAGGGATCAGCAATAGCAATAAATCCCAAAAACGGAGAAATCCTGACAATGGTAAGCTATCCAACATACTCTCTGAATATGTTCAGTTCTAGAATTTCACCGGAAGAGTGGACTAAGCTTACAAATGATAAAAGAAAACCCCTAAGTGACAGAGCTATAACGGGAGAATATCCCCCGGGGTCAATATTTAAGATAATAACTGCTATAGCCCTTCTTGAAAACGGTCTGAATCCAAATGAAACTATATATGATCCTGGATATTATCAACTGGGAAAATGGAAGTGGAAATCCTGGAAAGCCGGTGGCCACGGAGTTGTTAACCTAAGAAAGGCCCTGGTGGAATCTGTAAATACCTATTTTTATAAACTCGGTGACGAAATGGGCTATGAGCCTATAGTAAAAACTGCCACGGAATTCGGAATAGGTGAAAAAACAGGGGTGGATCTTCCGGGAGAAAAATCCGGGAGACTGCCAAATGAATCGTGGAAGAGAAAATATGTAAAAGAGGGTTGGTATAGAGGAGACACAATAAATCTATCCATAGGACAGGGATACCTTACTATGACCCCCATTCAGGCAGCTTTGGCATATTGCATCATGGCAAACAAAGGATATGCCTATAAGCCACATGTGGCTAACTATTTTCAAAGTTCGGATAACAGGGAATATACTCCGAGAGATAAGTATATGGAGATGGGTGTTCCAAAAGAATATTTTGATACATTGAATGAAGATCTGATAGCAACAGTGGAACAGGACAACGGTACTGCAAAAGCCCTCAGAACTCAAGGTATAAAAGTCGCCGCTAAAACTGGATCAGCACAAAACTCCCAGTCTAAGAATACTCATGCTTGGGTAGCCGGATATTTCCCGGCAGACAACCCTGAAGTTGTGTTCGTAGTATTTGCTGAAGGAGGAGGAGGAGGAGGAAGTATAGCCGGTCCTGCTGCAAAATCCATGGTAGACAAGTATCTTGAATTAAAAGGAAAAGAGTAGTTTTTTTGAACATTTTAATTATAATAGAAAATGAAGGTGGGTTTTAAAACAGTGTAGGGGACCGTTTTAAAACTCTCCTATTATTTATGGAGGGAAAGTATGAGTATAAAAAACCAACAAAAGGAGGCCCATGTAAAGGGGCCCGTTGTGCGGAAAGAAAAAAAAATAGAAGCAAATAAAACTGAGACGGAAGATGTGGCTGCAGAGAAAAATGCCGATATATCTAGTGTAGTAAAAGTAAAAAAAGAGGAAAAGATGTATGTGATTCCTCTAGGCGGACTGGATGAAATAGGTAAAAATATGACACTGGTTCAGTACAGGGATGAGATAATAATACTAGATGCAGGACTTACTTTTCCAGATGATGAACTTCTAGGAATAGACCTGGTAATTCCTGATTTTTCATATATTGAAAGCAATAAAAATAAGATAAAAGGTTTATTCATAACTCATGGTCATGAAGACCATATAGGCGGAATACCTTACCTGTATAATAAAATCGATAAATCAGTTCCTATGTACGGAGGAAAGCTGACTTTAGCACTGGCAAAGTCGAAATTTGATAATCCAGGATTTTCAAAAATTCTTCCTAAGATGAAAGAAGTAAAGGGAAGAAGCAAAATTAAAGTAGGAAAATATTTTACAGTTGAATTCATAAAAGTAACTCACTCAATAGCAGATGCCTATGCCCTTGCAGTTACAACACCTGCAGGAGTAATCGTTCATACTGGAGATTTTAAAATAGACCTTACTCCTGTAGACGGAGTGGGAGTAGATTTTTCTAGGCTTGCACAACTTGGAGACCAAGGAGTAGACCTTCTTCTTTCAGATTCTACAAACTCAGAGGTAGAGGGGTTCACACCTTCAGAGAAAAGTGTAGGGGAAGCCTTCAGAGTAGAATTTGAAAAAGCCAAGGGAAGAATAATTGCAGCTTCTTTTGCCTCGCATATTCACAGACTTCAGCAGATAATAGACGTGTCTCACCAGTATGGAAGAAAAATAGCAGTAGACGGAAGAAGTATGGTGAGAGTTTTTGAAATAGCTTCTAATCTGGGATATCTGAAAATACCAGAAGGGCTAATGGTATCCCTCTATGATGTAGGAAAACTAAAAGAGGACAAGGTAGTGATACTGTGTACAGGTACTCAGGGAGAGCCACTGGCAGCCCTGTCTAGAATAGCTAAAAATATGCATAAACATATAAAGCTCAGAAAGGGAGATACTGTAATAATATCTGCCACGCCAATACCTGGAAATGAAAGGGCTGTCTATAACAATATAAACAACCTGCTCAAGCATGAAGCAGAAGTGGTATTCAGAAAGATAGCAGGGATACATGTATCGGGACATGCGAGCAAGGACGAGCAGAAGCTTATGCTGAACCTAATAAAACCAAGTCATTTTATGCCTGTCCATGGTGAATATAAAATGCTAAAGGCACATAAGGAAACAGCTATAGAGACCGGAGTAAGCGAGGACAATATACTAATCGCTGTAAACGGAAGTAAGATAGAGGTCACTAAATCTTATGCTAAAATAGCCGGGAAGGTAAGTGCAGGAGCTGTGTTGGTAGATGGACTGGGAGTAGGAGATATAGGGAATATAGTCCTGCGTGACAGACAACAGCTAGGACAAGACGGTGTGGTAATAGTGGTACTCACTATATCTAAAGAAACAGGAATGATACTGGCAGGACCTGATATAGTTACAAGAGGTTTTGTGTATTCTAGAGAATCTGAAAAGATGATAAATGAAGCAGCAGCATGTATCAAAGAAAAACTAAAATCATATGAAGAGAAGAAGATCACAGAATGGGCAGCTCTAAAAACTGTGACAAAAGATGTAGCATCTAAGTATTTTTACGATAGAATTCAGAGAAACCCGGTTATTTTACCGATAATAATGGAAGTATAGAGAGGAGAAAAATGAAACTTAACAGCAAACAGAGAGATTTTTTGAGAAAAGAGGCCCACGACCTAGACCCTATCGTGAGAATAGGTAAGGACGGTATGTCGGACAATCTTGTGGAAAGTTTTCTTCAGGCCATAGAGTCAAGAGAACTCATCAAGGTAAAGATCCTACAGAACTCTGAAGTGGACAAAAAAGAGGTTGCATTTGAACTAGCAGAAAAAACCGGATCTGAACTTGTTGGAATAATAGGGAAAACACTTATATTTTATAAGGAAAACAAAGAAAATCCTGTTGTTTCGGAGGAAATGAGAAGAATCTAAATTATATCGGGAGATAATTATGAAACCAGGGATAATTTTTGGGAATAGGATAATCGATGTAGTATTCATTGCGTGGTTTATAGCTCAATTTTACAAGGTAATAAGTGCCATAATTTTTGATAAAAAATTAGATATTAAAAGGTTTTGGGGAACTGGAGGTATGCCTAGTTCCCATTCATCTACTGCTACATCTCTAGCAACATCAATAGCTATAGTTGAGGGGATGTCAAGCAGCTATTTTGCAATAGCGGTAATTTTTTCCGGAATAGTCATGTATGATGCAGCAGGTATAAGAAGAGCTGCAGGAAAACAGGCCGGAGTCCTCAATAAGATAGTAGAGAGGCTTACTCAGAAAATAGAGGAAAGAATTCATGATGAAAATCTTAAAGAGTTACTGGGTCACACGCCATTTGAAGTTTTGATAGGTGCTCTTCTGGGAATTATAGTAGGGCTTCTGATGAAAAAATATCTGCTCGCTTAAGGTAGGGAATTTTCTATGGATATAAAAAATATGAATACAAGTGAGATGCAAGGACTAGCTCAAGAGATAAGAGAACAACTCATAGAGGTGGTAAGTAAAAACGGGGGACATCTGGCTCCCAATCTAGGAGTTGTAGAGCTCACTCTTGCACTGCACAAAGTTTTTGATTCTCCTAAGGATAAAATACTTTTTGACGTAGGACATCAATCTTATGTCCATAAAATTATTACAGGAAGGGACAAAGCTTTTCATACCCTTAGAAAAAAGGGTGGAATAAGTCCTTTTTTGAATCCAGAAGAGAGTAAACATGATGCTTTCATATCAGGACATGCAGGGTCAGGGCTGTCTGCTGCCAGCGGAATAGCAGCCGCAAACCCAGACTCAAAGGTTATTGTGGTGATAGGAGACGCATCTATAGCAAACGGAACCTCTTTAGAGGCTCTTAATGATATAGGGGGAAGATTTAAAAATCTCATAATTCTTCTGAATGACAACGAGATGTCTATAGGGAAAAATGTGGGATCTCTTTCGAGATTTTTTGCAAAACTCCTGGTGAGCAAAACCTATATGAATATAAAAGATGAAGTAAGAACCCTCATAAGAAAAGTAAGGATCGGAAGCAGGGTAAGTGTCATACTAAAAAGAGCGGAGCATTCTGTAAAACAATTTTTTGCTCCCATGAGTATATGTGAAGATCTAGGATTTAAATTTTTAGGAGTAATCGACGGTCATGACTCAGAAGAGCTCATTGAGACTTTTGAAAAAGCAAGGACCATGGAAGGACCTATATTAATACATGTAAAGACACAGAAGGGAAAAGGATACTCTTTTGCCGAGGAAAACCAGGAAAAATTTCATGGTATATCTCCTTTTGATGTTCAGACTGGAAATGTAAGAAAGGGTTCTCCATCTTATTCCCAGGTATTTGGTGAAAAAATTTGTCAAATGGGAGAGGAAGACAAGGATATCTACGCAATATCAGCGGCTATGGTAAAAGGCACGGGACTCATGAATTTTTTTGAAAAGTTCCCAGCAAGAGGTCATGATGTAGGTATAGCTGAAGGACATGCTGTTACCTTTGCAGGGGGACTAGCTATTTCAGGGAAAAAACCATATGTTGCAATATATTCAACTTTTCTTCAAAGGGCCTACAGTCAGCTAATACATGATATCTCACTTCAAAATCTTCCTGTGAGATTTATAGTGGACAGGGCCGGAATAGTGGGAGAAGACGGGAAAACCCATCAGGGAGTCTATGATATAAGTTACTTTTTGGGTATAGAAGGATTCACAGTAATAGCACCTACTACATGCAGAGAGCTAGAAGAGGCTTTGGAAATATCTAGGAATTATGAGAGCGGGCCTATGGCCATAAGAATACCAAGGTCTACCTGCTATGATATAGAGGGAGATACAGACCTGAAGTTTGGAAAATGGAAAGAATTGGAAAAGGGTGAAAAAAACCTTTATATAACAACAGGAAGTATGTTAAAAGAGTTTATGGCAGTCAAGGATGAACTCTTGAAAAGAGGTATAGGGGGAACCCTTGTAAGTGCGGCGTTCATAAAGCCCATGGATGAAGATTATTTGGTTGATAATGTTAAAAATTATGATAATATTTTTGTTTTGGAAGAGGCCTATGACAAAAATTCCTTTGGAACTTCTATTTTAGAATTTTTAAATTACAGGGGATTATATAAAAAAGTTTATAAAATCTCCCTTGAAAGTGCTAAAATACCTCACGGGAAAAGGGATGACCTCCTCTTTGACAATGGTCTTAGGGGAAGTAAATTAGTTGATAGGATAGAAGGGTGTATAAATGCAAATAAATAATAAAAAGGCACAAATATATATAGATTCTCTCCTTCAACATCCTCTAGTACGTCAACTGGAGCTTGTAGAAGACCAAGGGGTCAAGGTCTCTACACATACTTATGATGTATTGAAAATATCTGAGGATGAGATGAAAAGAGAATTTATAGGCCTTGATGAATATTCGAAAACAATCGATGTTTTTGCAATCATCGTAGGAATAATAATACATGATATAAGTAAGGGAAGTATAAGGATCAACGGAGAGAAATTATCGCATTCTCAAATGATGATAAAAAGGCCGGATTATATAATCAAAGAGGCTGAGAAAATCATGGAGGATATAGAGGAGGCAACAAATCTAAAACTCCAAGATGAAATCAAAAAAAATATAGCCCATATAGTAATATCCCACCACGGTAAATGGGGAAAGATAAAACCTAGTACCAAAGAGGCTAATATAGTACACAAAGCAGACGTGTATTCGGCTAAGTACCATAGAATAAACCCTATAGGTGCTGACGAGATACTGAGATATATGGCAGAGGGACTACAGACAGATGAAATCTGTAAAAAACTGGACTGTACAAGCGGAATGCTAAAAGACAGGCTGAAAAGAGCAAAGATAGAACTGGGGCTAAAGAGCACAAAACAGCTCGTAAATTATTACAGTAAAAATAAAAGAATTCCCATTGGTGATGATTTTTTTACAAAGAGAATAAGAGAAACCTCAAGACTCATTAATTCAGTTGAAAAAATAGGATTTAGAAATCTTATTAAAAATTCAATCCTTATAAAATATCTGGATGATGGTAAGATTTTTGAATAATTTAAACTAAGAGGTGTTTTATGAAGGAAAGACTGGATGTGCTTCTGGTAGAACAGGGATTTTTTGAGACAAGGGAAAAAGCAAAAAGAGCCATTATGGCAGGCATTGTAATCGTAGATGATAAAAAGATCGAAAAGCCAGGGACACAGATAAAAATAGATAAAGAACCTGAAATAAGAATAAAAGGTCAAGTTCTGAAGTATGTCAGTAGAGGAGGTCTCAAACTTGAAAAAGCCATCGAGGTTTTTGGACTGAATATGAAGGACAAAATTGTCCTGGATATAGGGGCTTCAACAGGTGGGTTTACAGACTGCGCTCTTCAGAATGGAGCAAAATA
>NZ_JBFHGC010000003.1:0-17727 GCF_041583315.1 Ilyobacter sp.
CCTCCTATGCAGACCCTGGAGATAGAGTTTTTAGCCAATGAGGAAAAGGACTGGTTTTTTCATTGCCACAACTTATATCATATGAAAACAGGTATGTCCAGGATAGTTAGCTATGACAGTGAAGACCTTTCTAGGGACTTGTCAGGCAAGCTTTCATGGGACAGAAGATGGTTTTACAAAGGGCATGTTTCCGGATATACCAACTATTCAGATATGAGCCTCACAGCCTTTAATTCAAAGAATACCCTTTCTCTAATGGGAGAGGCAGCCTATGAGGGAGAGCATGATATGGATATACAATACGGAAGATATATAAACCGGAATCTCTCTTTAATTACCGGTTTTAATTTTGAAGAAGATGAAGACGGAGAAATAGACAACAGGGGATTTGTGGGTGTGGAGTATCTTCTTCCTCTGCTTATAGAATCTGAAGTGAAGATTTATGATGACGGCGATCTGGAGGCCGAATTTTCCAGTGAACTGCAGCTTACAGATAAACTTCAATTTAATTGGGAATTGGACACTGACGGTGAATATCTATTAGAGCTGGAATACAGGTATAGAAAATGGCTTTCTTTTATAGCAAATGCTCACTCTGAATATGATGAAGGAGTGGGAATAAGAATAAATTTTTAAGTTTGTAAAAACAATAAATTTATAAATAGTTTATTTGGTAGGAGGTGGGTTAAATGAAAAAGATAACAATTGAAGGTATGGTGTGCAGTCATTGTGTAGAAACCATTGAGAAAAAACTGAAAGCTATAGAGGGTGTAGGAAATGTCAAAGTTTCTCTTGATGAGAAGGTAGCCTTTATTTCCGATGGAATTGAGGATGATCTGATTAAATCAGAAATTGAGGGAGAAGGATATCAGGTTATCTCTATCGAGAATATTGAAGAATACCCAGAAGAAAAAAAAGGTTTTTTCAGCAGACTTATAAGGAAAATAGAAAAATCTAATGAGGAAGAGTTTGGTGAAGGTAAGATGCATTGTTGCGATTTCGATAAGAAAGAAAAAGATAAGGAAAAAAAATAGCATTGCTTTTTCTTTTATTTCAAAAAATTGGATAAGATTATGGGTTTATAAGTACGATCTAATTTAATTTAAAGAGATGATATTTTTAAGGAGAGAATGCTTATGAGGATCTCAGTAAAAGAATTAAAAGAATATCCGTTATTTTTAAAACCATTCTTCTGGAGCCAGAAAAAAAGATATGGAAAAGTTCTGATTCCTGGTCTTCTCTGGGGAAGAGTCCCAAAACTTTTTGCAGCTGTAGCAGTCCTATATGGAGTATTAATCAGAAAAAAATCCCCCATAAGTCCTGTGATACGATCAATAGTAACGGTGAGAGTTTCCCAAATAAATTGGTGTCGTTTTTGTGTTGATATAAACTTCTCTACACTGGCTAAGTTAACTAATTCAATGGATAAAGTTGATAATCTCGAAAAATGGAGAGAGTCTTCTTTCTTTGATGACAAAGAGAGGGCTGTTCTTGAATATACTGAAGCTGTAACATATTCAGACCGAGAGGTCACTGACGAGATGGTTGTCTCTCTAAAAAACTATTTTGATGAAGATGGGATAATTGAACTAACTGGTCTGATAGCCTTTCAGAATTTATCTAGTAAATTTAATAGCGCTCTGGATGTTGCTCCTCAGGGATTTTGCAAACTCCCTTCTGAAAAATATAAAACTTAAGGATTAACACGTCTTGAGAGACTAATTTTTAAATATTATCAGGAGGTGAAAAATGAAAAGGATATTATTAGTTATTTTGATGACATTAATTTTTGTTAGCTGTTCTGATAAAAATGATGGGAAAAAGATCACGCCCTCTGATCATAAGGCGATTGGTGATATTGTTGACGGTGTAAGAGTTATAGAAGTAGAGGCATACCGCTTTGCCTTTGAACCAGATTACATAGTCGTAAATGCAGGGGATAAGGTTAAATTGAATTTTAAAACGCGGGATGTGGCACATGGATTTATGGTTGAAGAAATGAATATTAATGTTAGTATAAATCCTGGAGAAATAAGTACTACAGAATTTACTCCGGAAAGAAGTGGTGTTTATGAATTCCGGTGTTCAGTTCCGTGTGGAAGCGGGCATAAGAAAATGGGTGGATATTTAATTGTGAAATAATAAAAGCTGCTGGAATTCCAGCAGCTTTTATCTTATTTTTTTAAGTCAGGTTCTTGCTTTTTAATTTGCATCTGATTCATGTCATTCATCATTTGGTTCATATTCATATTATTATGTGAACCTTGCATCATTCCAGGCATGACATTTATTCCAAATTTTTCCTTAATATCAATTCTATAATTAATCATATTCTTTTGAATCCTTGACTGAAGAGATACTTTTTTATCAATTAGACTTCCTATTTTTTTAGTATCTATTTTTTCATTTAGCATTTCGGTTTCTATTTTGAGATCAATTTGTTTTATTCTGAATAGATATTCTTGATTCTTTTTTTGATATTCTAGATTGATTTTTTCCATTTGAATTTTCTGTTCTGGAGTAAGTTTATCAATTTGTTGCATCATACCCGTCCCCATATTCATATTTAGTTGTTGCATCATACCTGTTTTTACAGGCATAGAAACATTTTCAGAAAAGGCCACCATTGAAGTCAACAACATCGTAGTTACTATTAATTTTTTCATAATAAATTCCTCCTTATATAAATTTAATTATCTGTTTTAATGCTGGGATGCCAACGTTTCATGAGCAGTGAGTTACTTACTACAGAGACTGAACTGAAAGCCATTGCAGCTCCGGCTATTATTGGACTTAATAAAAATCCTGTAAAAGGATAGAGAGCCCCTGCAGCCAGAGGAATTCCAAGAGTATTATAGAAAAATGCCCAAAATAAATTTTGTTTGATTTTTCTCATGGTATATTTTGACAATTCCATCGCCACAACTACGTCTCTCAAGTCCTCTTTAATAAGCACAATATCCCCAGACTCTATTGCAACATCAGTTCCTGAACCTATTGCTATTCCTAAGTCAGCCTGGGTAAGAGCAGGGGCATCATTGATCCCGTCACCTACCATGGCGACCTTTTTACCTTCCTGTTGAAGTTGTTTTACACTGTTTGCTTTGTCCTGAGGCAGAACCTCAGCCAGGACCCTTTTGATTCCGACCTTTTTTGCTATAGCCTCCGCTGTACGTCTGTTGTCACCTGTTATCATGATGGTTTCTATCCCATGTTTGTTCAACGTTTCTATAGCTTTGGCAGAGTGCTCCTTCAATGTATCTGCTACAGCTATAACACCTGCCAATTTTTTATCTACAGCAATAAGCATAGCGGTCTTACCTTCAGTTTCAAGTTCTTCAAGCTTTTTTAAAGCTGATTCATAATCAACATTTTTTTCTTCCATAAGCTTTCGATTTCCGAAATCGATCCACATATCCTTGTATTTGACCTCTATACCCTTTCCGGTAATTGAATTAAACTCATCGGGATTTTCGATTTTTATCTGCTTCTCCTTTGCATGGGCGACTATCGATTCACCGAGAGGATGCTCTGAATTTTTTTCGGCAACTGCCGCAAAGATAAGTATTTCATCTTGAGAGAACTCTGACACTGTAACAATATCTGTTACTTGAGGTTTTCCCTTTGTAAGAGTCCCAGTTTTATCAAAAACTATGGTGTCTATTTTTTGTGCCATCTGGAGACTCTCTGAATTTTTAAAAAGTATCCCTGCTTCCGCTCCTTTTCCGGTTCCGACCATTATAGCGGTAGGAGTAGCCAAACCTAGGGCACATGGGCAGGCAATTATTAAAACTGCCACGAATATTGTGAGAGCAAAGGTAAATCCTCCTACAAAATACCACATTATACTTGATATAATAGCTATACTTACCACTGTAGGTACAAAATAAGCTGATATTACATCGGCAAGCTTTTGTATGGGAGCCTTACTTCCCTGGGCATCCTCTACCATTTTTATGATCTGGGCAAGTGTCGTATCTGCTCCTACCTTGGTTGCTTTGAATTTAAAGCTTCCTGTTTTATTCATTGTGGCACCTATTACTCTGTCCCCCTCTGATTTTTCAACAGGGATGCTTTCACCAGTTAGCATACTCTCGTCAACACTGGAATGTCCCTCTACTATATCTCCATCAACAGGAATCTTTTGACCAGGTTTAACAACTACTACATCTCCTGCCATTACTTCTTCAACAGGGATTTCAATTTCATCATCGTCTCTTATAATCAGTGCGGTTTTTGCGGAAAGACTCATAAGTTTTTTTATGGCCTCACTTGTTTTTCCCTTAGCTTTCGCTTCCAGGAATCTTCCAAGCAAAATAAAAGCTACCAGAAGACCGGCCACCTCAAAGTATAGCTGATCATGCCTTCTTCTTAACATCGCCCAGATACTATATAGGAATGCTGACCCAGTACCAATGGCCACTAGAGTATCCATATTTGCCGTCTTTGTCTTTAGAACAGATTTAAGACCTTTTGTGTAGAACTCATAACCTACAAGTATTATGGGGATCGTGATGAAGAACTGTATGACTCCCATGTGTTTGTTTATGATGTTATTAATTGGAAGCCCCATATGTGGACCCATTGCAAAATATAACAAAGGCAGACCCAGAATCATAGCGATACTTGTTTTATATTTTAATGAACGGATCTCTTTTTCTCTTGTCTCTTTTTCTTTGTCCTGATTTTCAGTTTCCAAAAAATTATCATAACCCACATCTTTTATTATCGCTCTTATCTTGGCGGAGTCAATTATTTTTGGATCATATTCTATTGTAGCTTTTTCTGTTGGTAGCAGTATTTTTTCACTTATTCCAGAGAGTTTATCCAGAGCTGATCCTACAATTCCCATACAGTGTGGATTGTCCATCCCGATAATTTTCAGTTTCAAAGTAGCAGTAGATTCAGTTTTTTTTACTTTATAACCGCTGTTAATAATTATTTTTTTCAAATCCTCTTCATTGATTTTATCATGGAAGTAGTTCACAGTTGCTTTTCTGGTAGCAAGATTGACATTCACGTCTTTTATTCCTTCTGTATTTTTTATATTTTTTTCTATCTTGGTGGCACAGGAGCCGCAGGTCATGTCTTCTATCTCAATAACGCATAGAGTAGTTTCTTTCATTTTTTCTTCAGGGGTTTCTATTTTTTTATGTTGGAATTCCTCATAGCATTTTTTGCTGCAAAAATAATATGTGTTTCCATCTTTATTAACTTTAAATTTAGATTTTTTTGGATCTACTTCCATACCGCAAACAGGATCTTTTGCCATAAATATCACTCCTTATTAAAAATAGAGGAACATACATTTTAGCTTATATATACTGTTTTTTCTTTAAATTACCTTTTTTTGAGAAATTTTACGAAAGGCAGGAATAGCTTTTTAACTACTAAACAATAAAAGCTGCTTAATTAAGCAGCTTTTACCTTTTATTTAAATAAATAATTAGTACAAATCTTTTTTAGTATCTTCAAACTCTTCTTTACTTATTTCGCCTCTTGCATATCTTCTCTTTAATATCTCTAACGGAGTAACATTTTCTGTATTTTTATTCTTATCTTTCTTATCGAAAAAATAAAAAATCAATATAATAAGCAATATTGGAAAAAGCATCATAAGACCACCTCCCATTCGTCCATACATCCCACCTCTAAAAATATTATCAGCACACCATTCCCACATTTCAACACCTCCATTTTTAGACTTTAGCATAATATATTATACGACATATGTGTGTCTTGATTGTGACAAGTTATAGTAATTTTAAATTTTATATAAGTGTATTCTCTCCTTTACATCCCCGATATTTTTGAATTTTAATTTTATTTCTTTAGTATTATTATCTACTATTTTACTTCCATTATAATAATTTTTTATTTTTAAAATACCACCAACATGATGGCCACCTCCAGACCTTTTCCAAGTGATCCCATTTTTTATATGTAGTCCATCTACTATAATTTCAGAAAATTTATCTAATTCGTAATAACGAGATAAATCTTCTGTATGAGTATACATACTTACTTCAAATATTAGTTCTTCTTTATTTTTATTTTCAATATCCTTAAATTCAATTTCTAAATAGATATTACCCCCTTCACTATTTGTAATGCTTTCCTTTTTGCTATTTTCTTTATAAATTATCTGGGATGTGATTTTTTTTCTACTTATACTAAATATTCCAACTCCAGCCACCAATGTAAAAATAAAAAGTATAAAAACCATTTTCCTTTTTGGTTTGTTCACGATTTACCTCCATGAATTTATCCGTTTTTTATAATTATTTCTAGTTTGATTTATTTTGTATTATTCTTTTTCATTTAGAATTTTCCAGACTTCAGATTCGGTAGACATTATGATTTTGGTTTTCCCACTTCCGGAAAGTATCGAATCATACGCCGAAAGAGTTCTTGTGAATTTATAAAATTCAGGATCGCGGTTATAAGCATCAGCATATATTTTTAGTGCTTTAGCGTCACCCTCTCCCTTTATAGATTCAGATTTTTCATAAGCCTCCGCCAAAATTACAGTTCTTTCTTTTTCTGCCTGCGATGTTATCTCAAGAGCTTTTTCTTGACCTTCTGCACGATATTTCTTAGCCTGTTGATGTCTTTCCGCTTCCATTCTTCTGTAGACATTTTCTTCATTTTGCTTAGGCAGCTCTGCTCTTTTTATTCTTACATCCACTATCTCTATACCTAACTTTTTTGTTTTTTCCCAGCTTTCTCGGGTTACGATATCCATTATCTCATCTCTTTTAAATGCAATAATATCTAAAAATGTATACTGTCCAAGCCTCTCTCTTATTTCAGAATAAATTATATCATCCAGCCTTGCCTGGGCCCCTTTTTCATCCTGAACAGTCTGAAGGAACAAAAGCGGATCGATTATTCTCCATCTGGCATAATTATCTATCACTATATTTTTTTTATCTTTTGTTATGAGATCTTTGGGTTCTGCGTCATAATCCAGAAGTCTCTTATCAAAATATACGACATTGTCAATAAAAGGTATCTTAAACTTTAGACCAGAAGTGTTTATCTCTTCACCTACTGGTTTGCCAAATCTCAGAACTACAGCTTTCTGAAGTTCTGAAACCTGAAAAACTGAAGATGCAAAAATAATTATAATGAGGATTAGAACAAAGTTAATTCCCTTTTTCATTTGTTTTTCCCTCCTCTTGAATCAGGTTTAATACTCCGTTTTTTACATCAGAGTCTATGATTACCTTGTCCACATCCTTTAAGTTTCTCTCTAGATTTTCAAGATAAAGTCTTGTTTTTGTTACCTCTTTACCCAATTTGTAATTTTCATAAAGCTTCAAGAATCTTACTACATCTCCCTGAGCTTCCTTTATTCTCTTTTCCTTGTACCCTTCAGCATCATTTAAAACTTTAAAGGCTTCTCCTCTAGCTTTTGGTATTATATCATTCATATAACCGTTTGATTCGTTTATATAACGGATCTTGTCTTCTCTGGCGCTGGCAACATCTTTAAACGCCTGTATTACCTCTTCAGGAGGCTGTACATCTTGAAGTTGTACATTTAAGACGGTTATTCCGCTGTCATATTTCTGAAGGATTTCCTGCAGCTTTTCACGAGTCTGGATCTGTATATTTGATTTTCCTTCAGTCAAAGTTTCATCAATATTATACTGACCTACTATCTGTCTCATACTTGCCTCAGCTGAATCTTTTATTGTTTTGTAAGGATCTCCCATATTAAATAAAAACTTTTTAAGGTCTGTTATCTTGTATTGAACACTAAAATCTACATCAAGAATATTTTCATCTCCAGTAAGAATAAGCGATTCTTCTCTCATATCTTTATACTTTGCAGGTGGCCCGGGGCTTACAGTCCTAAAGCCTACCTCTATACGATATACCTTTGTAGTTTTCACTTTGATTCTCGAGGCTATCGGCTGAGGAAAATACCAGTTTATACCAGGGCCTGCTGTTTTTTGATATTTGCCAAATAAAAACAAAGCCACTTCCTCATCAGGTCCCACACTAAATACACCTGTGAGAATATAAATGACCATAATTGGTATGAAAATTGATTTTCCAAACCTCCCAATATATTTTTTTATAAATTCTAACAGTTCTTCAAGTGTGTACATATCATTTCCTTTATCCATTTTAAATCCTCCCTTTTATTGAGGTCTTCTTATTTTGATTTGTGCCCGTTTGTAGCAATTTTTTATACCCCATAAAAACCAGGATTAATTTAATAGTTTTAAAAAAAATCACAAGTTGAATTATTGAATAAATGTAAATAAAATGATTATCAGTGAAAAATATAGAACCATTTTTCTTACTTTAGTTATGTCATATCTGTAAAGCTTGTGCAGCCTGTCCAGATGTAGATTGTTCCGCTGCATAATTATCAGCATACTAATAATTCCAAACATGTTTGAAAATACCCCGATCAGGATAAAACTCAACTGATATTTGAGCAGAAAGGATGCAGCAGCGGAAAGTCCGAAAATAGGGAGGACATCCACTATATGATGGGCACAACAGGCAACCATAGAGGCGGTAGAGGCCCCTCCAGTAGCAACAAGTTCAGCTCTCGACTCCAGCATTTTTTCATGAAGCTGATTTTTTATATGGAAGTAAAGTCCCACCTGCATTCCAAACCCCACAGATAAAATCAAAATCCAATACCACATCTCAAAAAATTGATCAACGGCATGTTCTGGTGAGTTGGCCCATACAAGTATTGTAAAATAAAGAATTAATAATCCTATAAATGCCATGCTCCCTGCAATTAAGGGTTTATATTTTTTCATTTCTACTCCTTAATGACCACAGCAACTTTTTTTTGTTTTTTCAGATTTAGATGAAGGTTCTTTATCTTGATGTTCACTCTTGTGCCCTCCGCAGCAGCTGCCCTTAGTTTTTCCGCTGTTAGATTGGTGATTTTTATCGTTATTTTCATCAATTACATTGTGACTTTCGTGACTGCTACTTCCGCAGCATCCCCCTTTTTTTACCATCATATAAACCACTACTCCTAAAATAATCAAATATCCCCAATTAGCACTAATGAATTCCATTTTTATTCCCCCTTTATTTATTTTGTTTTTTAATTATTCAGTTTAATTTTCTCTGATGACTCTTTGAAGAGCATCGGCATAATCATATAAATTATCCCATAAACTCCAGCACCCATAAATAACGCGGTTGTTACGCCAAAATTCATCGAGATGATAATTGCAAGAATCGACCCCAACATTGAAAATATTCCATTTATACCGTAAAAAATAGATATATTTTTTGCAGAGTGAAGTCTTTTAGACTCAGCTATTGAGTATGGGAATATCGTCCCCATAGACAGTCCGTTTACCATAATTATGATTATAGCTATCAAAAGTTTTTTCCATATGTCGATGGAAAAAGACCATGTAAATATAAATTTAAAAACAATTCCCGTTAAGACCAGACTTAAAAAAGCTATCAAAGCGCCTTTATGTCTTCCATCTTTTCCTATCATCCATTTCGTTTGGCTAAAGTAGCTTCCTATACCTGCGCCCACAAGCAGCGAGGAAATTGTGACAACAAAAGCTGTGGTTGGATGTTCTAAATAGATAGACATCTTTTGAATAAAAGCGACTTCTATCATCATGAACCCTATTCCCAGGAGAGAAAAGTAATGCCCTGTTTTTATTATCTTGTTTTTTATTATATGTTTTCTAAAAAATAGGTTTTTAAAAAGATACATGGCTACGATTATGATTATGAATGTAACCGGAATTCCTTTCTGGAAGTTATAGAAAAAAGGTCTTTCGTCAGTTGAAGGGCTGACATCGTATTCTGATTCTTTTATCAGTTCTTTCAATGTAACTTCACCGGATGAAAATTTCCTTATGTAACTTTTTGGAGTTTTATCTGAAAAATTTAAAATTGAATAACTATTTTCTCTAGAAAATTCATCTATAATTTTAAATTCAGAGTCACTGTATGGGGTCTTTGCAAGCATAATTACAGGTGAATGAATCATTGCTTCATCATGTGGTTTCCCGCCAGTGAAAATATGTTCTGAAAGCATATCTTTACTAACTCCATTATCTAAAAGAACCTCTAGCAGGGTATTTGAAATTTTTGTCATATCCATTATTCCATGTGCCAGAAAAACAAGTTTCCCATTTTTTTTAAGATGTTTATAATAACTCTCTATAGCTTCTTTTGTATAGATATAGTTTTCCGCAAGAGCATATCCATTAGCTTGCGCTGCTCCTGTCATCACCATAGACAGAAAGATTATGTCATACTTTTTTTTACTTTTTTCAATAAGACTTCGGCCATCTCCTACAATCACATTAACTTTAGGATTTTCATATATGTTTCCGTTATATTCTCCCATGGACTTTACTGCATCTACAGTTGAGCGATTAATTTCAATAGCATCTACGCTCTTTGCACCTCCCATTAAAGCCTGAAGTACATCTCTTCCGCCTCCTGCACCTATAATTGCAACCTCTGCATTCTTATTCAACAGGTATGGTAGAAAGTCTATTTGATTCTTAAGCTTATAAAAATCACTGATACCATCATACTTTATCATTAGGGCATTTGCTGATCCGTTTGTACTTACTATCCTTGTAGAATCATTATTTTTTAATTTTATTACATCTGTTCTGGCAAATCCGTCCCAGTTAGTGTATATAATTTCACTATTGTCTCCGTTATTATTTAGCCTTGCAACGGATGTATATGGACTTGTCAGGTAACTTGTAAAATGTTTCTCTACAAACCTAAGTACATTTGGTAAAAATGCTATCAAAAACATTGCCGCGGCAAAAATACCATTTAAAAATATATTTTTTTTATCAAATGCTCTTATGCTAAAGAAAAGTGATGATAAAAAAACCAGTATAAACATGATAGTGATTGAAGGTATGAAACCCACGAAATAAAATATTCCTATAGTTAAAGCAGAAGCAAGGCCAGCTCCCATGAGATCAAAAAAGTATATCTTTCCACTTTCTTCCCCGTAGTTTGTAAAGATATTTGCAAAAAATCTTCCTGCAAAGATGTATGGGACTGAAACAATTGGTATATATAATAAAGTGAGTTTTATAAATGGCATGAAATATATTATAAGAAATGAGCCCAGCATACTGTAAGCAAGATATGATGTAAGTTTTCCATGCTCTTCCTCCAACGATACAACATCTCGTTTTTTACTAGTTTCCTTAAACTCTATTATGCTTCCAAATCCCATTCCCAGTATCGCAGTAGAAAGGATCAAAAATGTAAAATGATATGGAAGAAGAACGGAAAATACTCTGTTGATCACGACCTGATACATAAACAAGTTTGTAGAGACCATGGTAATTCCCATAAAAAAACCAATGCTTAAGCCTTTTTTTAACTTTAACAAAATAAATCCCTCCTTAAGGTATAAATACTATATTTTAGGGTAATTTATAGATTTAGTTGTACCAAATAAAATATACCTAAGGATATGAAAATTAATAGAAGAAGAATAAATCCAACATATGGAAGATGTTCATTTTTGTCCTCTTGAGGATGAACTGTCTTTTTTCCGATTTTAGACACTATTTTTAGCCATATAATTCCTGAAGCTAGGAGTATCAAGCTTAATATGTGGGAGATACTCAGTAAACCAAGCACTTTAGGATTGTCTCTGAAAATCTCTACAGTACTTCTTATTACTGCAAACCCTATTAGGTATCTTCCGAAAAGCTGCCCGTCATACTTAATATTTTTTCGTTTTTTCCAAAGATAAAAAAATAATAGATAATCAAGTATAGCTTCGTAAATTTGAGCAGGGTGATATGCTACCCCACCAATTTTAATACCCCAGAAACTTGGATTTTTCATTACTATACCGTATACATCACATCCAATTCTGCCTATACCTTGTGCTAAAATTAATGGTGGTGCTAATAGATCTGCTGTCTCTAATATTTTAAACTCTCGATTTCTTTTTAAATAAATGAGAGTAAAGAGAACACCTCCAACAAGACCTCCATGAATAGATAAACCACCTTCATATATTTTTAAAATATCTATAGGATTTTCTAAATAATAGCTCCTGTTATAAAAGAGAACATATACTGTACGTGCTCCTATAACTCCACCAATAAATGCAGATAAAACCAGGTCATAAATTTTTTCAGTATTCAAATTTTTTCTTTTAGCATCATAAGATAAGACCTTCATGGCAGCTAAGATTCCAATCAATATCATTGTTCCAAAAAATGGAATCCTTATCATGCCAAATGTAAATAACATCTTCATTTTTCCTCCATAATCTTACTAAACATTTTAAATATAGAAATTTTTAAATACTTAATATATTTTGACTTCTCTATAGTTTAACTTTAAATTTTTTAAGCCTTAATGCATTCGAAACTACCGAGACTGAAGAAAAAGCCATTGCAGCTCCTGCTATTGCAGGCCTTAAAAGAAACGCACTGTTAGCTTCTTTAGTAATAAAATAATTTAGTGCAAAAGGAATGCCCATTGCCAAAGGAATTCCAACAATATTATAGAAAAAAGCCCAAAATAAGTTTTGTTTTATATTTCTTATTGTAGCCTTTGATAGTTGCAAGGCTACTGGAACGTCCATTAGGTCACCCTTCATCAAAACGATGTTTGCAGATTCAATTGCAACATCTGTTCCTGTTCCTATTGCTATGCCAACATCTGCTTGAGCGAGTGCCGGAGAATCATTAATTCCATCTCCAACCATTGCTACTATACTTCCGTCACTTTGAAGTTTTTTGATTTGTTCAGATTTATCTTTTGGAAGTACTTCTGCTAAAACAATATCTATTCCAACTTGTCTGGCTATTGCATAAGCAGTTTTCTCATTATCTCCCGTAACCATTGCTACTTCAATTCCCATTTTATGCAGTTCTTTTATAGCTCTTTTAGAAGTTTCTTTTATAGGATCTGCAACTGCTATTATTCCAGCTACCGAATTTTCTATAACAATATACATTGGAGTTTTTCCTTCATTAGACAATCTATCCATGTCTTTTTCTAATGATGGCATAATGTCAAGTTTTTCCAGTAATTTTTTATTTCCAATAGCTACAAATTTGCCATCTATAAAAGCCTCTATTCCTTTACCGGTGATTGATTTAAAATTTGAAACTTCTTGTAAATTTAATCCCATTCTCCGAGATTCATTGACTATTGCTTCTCCAAGTGGGTGCTCTGAATGGAGTTCTGCACTGGCTGCTTTTTGAAGCACCATTTCTTCAAAAAAACCATTGGTTGTTATAATGTCAGTTAAACGCGGTTCCCCTAAAGTTATAGTTCCAGTTTTATCAAAAACTATTTTTGTTATTTTGTGAGCTGTCTCGAGAGCTTCACCACCTTTTATAAGGACACCATTTTCAGCACCTTTACCTGTACCTACCATTATAGCAGTTGGGGTTGCTAGGCCTAAAGCACAAGGACAAGCTATAACTAATATTGCAATAAAAATAGTGAGAGCTAATCCTATCGCGCTACCATTGAAAATTAAAGGTATCATATCAGGATTTGATTGAGCTATGAAATACCATGAAATTCCTGAAACAAGTGCAACTAACATAACAATTGGTACAAAGTAACCAGAGATAATGTCTGCCATTCTAGCTATTGGAGCTTTACTTCCTTGGGCATCCTCTACAAGTTTTATTATCTGTGATAGAGCGGTATTATTTCCTATAGCTTCTACTTTAAAATTTATTGATCCTGTTCTATTTATTGATGCTCCGATAACCTTATTACCTGAAGATTTTTCAACAGGAAGGCTTTCACCTGTTAGCATTGATTCATCAACGTATGTATATCCACTAATGACAATCCCGTCTACCGGAATTCTTTCTCCTGGTTTAACCAGTAATATATCTTCTAACTCTACCTCATCTATATTAACAAGACTTATTTCACCGTTGTCAGTTACCAAATTAGCAGTCTTTGGTTGCAGACCAGCTAATTTTTTGATAGCCTCACTAGTTTTGCCTTTTGTTACTTCTTCCAGGTACTTCCCAAGAGTTATAAGAGTTATTATTACCGTACCAGCCTCATAATAAAGCTGCATCGTATACTTTAGATTAAGTGTTAAATAAACCATAATCGTATTGTAAATGCTATATATAAAGGCAGCGGAAGTTCCAAGGCCTATTAATGAATCCATATTTGGACTCTTATTTATTATATTTTTAAATCCTCTTATAAAATATCCTCGTCCTAAATATAAAACTGGAATGGATAATATCAGCTGTAAGCTCGAAAACAATTTAGGATTATGCTCGGGCTTTAAAAATAAAGGTATTATAGTTGGAAAAAACATTTCCGCCATAGCTAAAAACAGTATTGGTATTGTAAACACTGCCATAATAATTAATGAATAAAATTTTCTCTTTAATGCTTTTGTTTTTTCAATATTTTCTTTATCTATATCGTTGTTATTTTCAAACAATTTAGATTGATATCCTAATGAAATAATTAAATCTTTTATGTCTCTTAACTTGATCTTTTTAGTGTCATAACTGACTGTGGCTCTCTCTGTTGAAAAATTAACCTCACCTTTTTCAATACCGTCTACTTCATTTAACTTCTTCTCTATTTTATTAGCACAAACAGCACAAGTCATTCCTGAAATATCGAGTGTAATTGATTTGAAACTGTTTTTTTTATTTAAAAAATAACCAATATCTTCTACACTTTTTTCTATATATTTTAAACGTGAGTTATCTTCTACCACTACACTTAAAATTTCATTAGAAAAATTTACTGTTGCGTTAACGCCATCTATAGCGTTTACTGTTTTCTCTATCTTTGCAGCACATGCCGAACAGCTCATCCCTTCTATAATATAGCTTTCCTTCATGTTTAACCCCCTAATATTTCAATTATTTTAAAGTCCTCTTTTCTGAACAGTTTATTTATTTTATCTTTATCAAATTTACTATGTTCATCTAAAAAAATGTTGACACTATTGGATTTTCTATGAATTTCAAAGTTTTTAACTTCTGGAATACTTCCAAGGATTCCTTCAATATCATAAGAACAGAAATCACAAAATATACTTTCAAAAATTAATTTTATTTTTTTCAAATTTTTTACCTCCTGTTTATAGCAGTGGTAATTTTCACCTTATTGTTATTTTTTATCAACCGTTCACTCAAAATAACACTCATAATAAAAGCCAACCAAAACATTTTTATCTCCTCCTACTTATTCTTAGGTTTTTGTTTATTTAAATCACAACAATCTAATTTTTTCCCACCATAAGTTTTTTCATTTTCATTTCCTAATTTTTCAATAAATTTTTTGAACATTTCTTTTAATTTACTCATAAACTAAAACCTCCCTATTTTTAATGACAACTCTTGTTTTTATCCTCAACACCATTTTCTTTAGTATTTTTCTTATTTTTTTTACCACAACATCCTAATCCAAACATTCCCATAACTAAATGTATTCCGATCATAATAATAAAATATCTAAACGAAGATGATTTGAAAAGTCCGTCTAAAAATTCCAATTTTATTTCCTCCTTAGTGATTTAAGATGAATACAAGGAGCACTACATACCTATACCCCCCTACCCTATATTTAGACTATATCTCAATTATTCACACTTGTCAATATTTTTTCTTTAAATGGTTATGAATATGACAATTATTTTACTCATATATTCCCTCAATTGTAATATTATTCTAAATCATAAGATTTTAAGAGTTGATTTATAAAAAAACCATGAAACTGGGCTATTTTACTGAGGGCCCAATTTCATGGTTGAAAATTTCAAAATGTTTTTATTATTCTTGAATCTGAGTTTCTTGATTTATACTTTTAGTCATTTTATGCATGCTGTTCATCATTTGATCCATATTCCCCATCGTCTTCTTGTCCATGTTTTCCATCATTTGATTTGAACCTTTCATCATTCCACTAACAATATTAACACCAAATTTTTCTTTAATATCAATTCTATAATCAATTAAATTCTTTTGAATTTTAGAGCTAACTGATGCTTTTTTATCAATTAATTTCTCTATTTTTTTACTATCTATTTTTTCAGCTAGCATCTCTTTCTCTATATCAATATCAATTTCTCTGATTTTAAGCATTTCTCTTTGATTTTTCTTTTGATATTTCAACTTAATTTTGCCCATTTGAACCTTTTGTTCTGGGGTGATTTTATCCCTTAGATGTATTGTTCCTACCTCCGTATTCATGTTCCCATGTTGCATCATTGTTTGCTTTGAAGATACAGGATTATTTTCAGCAAAAACTGATGCTGAAACTAACAATGCCCCAATTGCTATTAATTTTTTCATAATAAATTCCTCCTCTTAAATAAATTAATCGTTTAATTTAATATATTAATATCACTGTCTTATAAACTATTATTTTTTTCTCCTTTTTCCTCAACTTATTTTCTTAAAAAGAATTTAAATAATATGGGGGTTAAAGCTGTTGAAATTTCAACAGCTTTAAAAAGGAGGATGTATGCGAAAATTAGCTATTTATATTATTATGAATATTATAATAAAAACCCCTCAGATCTTTCATATGGGATACCCACCTACCCTATATGGGAAGATGATACATGAATTCTTTTTTTTTGTCAACTTCTTTTATAAATCCTTCATATTAAAGAGAATTAAAAACTTTTGCAAAATAATTAAAAATATTATATTATAGGTATAGGCAGTATATTTAATATAGGAGGGGATCATGTTAGAAAAATTAGAAGAATGCAATGAAAAGTGTCACATAAATAATAATGAGCTACATGAAAAACAGAAAAAAAATTTAATATCAAGGTTGAATAAGATAGAAGGTCAAATAAGAGGAATAAAGCGACTTATAGAAAGCGATACTTACTGCGATGATGTTTTGAATCAAATAAGCTCTTCAAAAGCGGCCCTTAATGGTGTCAGTAAATTAATTTTAGAAAGACATATTGAAACGTGTGTTTCAGAAAAATTAAAATCTAATGATCCTACAATTATTAATGAATTTATCAAAACTATAGAAAGAATTTTAAAATAATATTTTCAATCCAATAAGCTTGGATCTTTAGAGTTGAGAAGTTTGATTAAAAAAGGAATCGTAAATAAAAATTCAAGTTGTGGATATTTCCAAAGTCGTAGTGAAAGTGAAAAAATTCAGAAGAATTAAATATAAAAACTAATAAAATTTTTAAAATTGCTATTTCCGTAGAAGTTTAAATAGAGGACAAATCAATTTTTAATATCGGGTCAATTTTATATACAATCCCAATATTTTTTCTATTTTTGGATATTTTGTGGGAATTATTCTCAAATTTTATGAAGGAATCAATATACTATTGAGCTTCACTAGTATGAAATTATGTTTTTATGCAATACATATTTCAGATAAATATTATGGAGAACATCTATTAAATGAAAAAATTTGTGGCTGAAATCTGTCTGAAGATAATCCATACACCCAATTTTTAATACGAAGGATTACGGTCTAATCAAAACTCTTAAAACTTTTTCATTTGAGTTAAATATAGGCTTAGGATATTTCAAAAATTACATATAAGTTATTAAAAACAACAAAGATGAATATAATATCCAAGATATGCTTAGAGGTCTCCTTATGGAGGCCTTTATTTTCTATAATTTAGTATTGATTCAATTATTTGTAGTTTTAGGGACTCTTTTGGAATGCTTTTTTTAGAAATTAACAAAGTCCAAGTGTAGACATTACACTTAG
>NZ_JBFHGC010000004.1:0-17191 GCF_041583315.1 Ilyobacter sp.
GCATTACTTGTAGGAGCTCAGGTAGGAAGACCTGGAGTACTGACTCAGTGTGCTGTAGAAGAAGCTACAGAACTGCTACTAGGAATGAGAGCACTGACTAACTATGCAGAGACAGTATCGGTATATGGTACAGAGCAGGTATTTATAGATGGAGATGACACACCTTGGTCGAAGACTTTCCTAGCATCAGCTTATGCCTCTAGAGGTCTCAAGATGAGATATACATCAGGAAGTGGATCAGAAGTATTAATGGGTTATGCAGAGGGATGTTCCATGCTTTATCTTGAAACTCGTTGTCTATTTATGACAAAAGGTGCTGGAGTACAGGGAATACAAAATGGTTCGGTAAGTTGTGTAGGAGTTCCAGGAGGAGTTCCGGGAGGTATCCGTGAGATACTTGCTGAGAACCTGGTAGCGATGCTGCTAGACCTTGAATGTGCGTCAAGTAATGACCAGACATTCACACACTCGGATCTAAGAAGAGTATCTAGAAGTTTAATGCAGATGATACCGGGAACTGACTTCATATGTTCTGGATATAGTTCTACACCGAACTATGACAATATGTTTGCAGGATCAAACTGGGATGCAGAAGACTTTGATGACTGGAATATTATTCAGAGAGATCTGAAGATAGATGCAGGATTACATCCTGTGGATAAAGATGAAGTAGTAAAGGCAAGAAATAAAGCTGCAAGAGCTATCCAAGGAATTTTTGATGTACTAGGATTCCCTGAGGTAACAGATGCAGAGGTAGAAGCAGCTACTTATGCTCACGGAAGTAAGGATATGCCAGACAGAGATGTAGTGTCAGATCTGAAGGCAGCCCAAGAACTTATGACAAGAGGAATAACAGGTGTAGATTTAGTTAAAGCTCTGAAAACTAAGGGGTTCGACGATGTGGCGAATGATCTTCTACAGGTAATGAAACTAAGAGTATCTGGAGACCTTTTACATACATCTGCAATACTGGATAAGGATTTTAATGTAATAAGTGCAGTAAACGACAGAAATAATTATAGCGGTCCAGGAACCGGATATCAGATTTCTGATGAGAGATGGGAAAAAATATCAAATATTCCAAATGCAATAGATCCATCAACAATTAAATAAGGAGGTCAACATGCAATTAAATGAGCAGGCGATTCGTGGAATTATAGAAGAAGTAGTAAGAAGATATGCAGGTGCTGAAACGACATCAACATCATCAACATCATCAAATCTGGCTCCTCAAGGGAATTTAGAGCTTACAGAGATTGGGGAAGCTACTAAAGGGATGAGCAAAGATGAAGTGATAATAGCTGTAGCTCCTGCTTTCGGGAAGTATCAGACACAGACTATCACTAAAATACCTCACTCAGATGTGTTGAAGGAAATGATGGCAGGAATAGAAGAGGAAGGTTTGAAACCTAGAGTTATAAGAGTTTTAAGAACTTCAGATGTATCATTTTTGGCAAATGACGGAGCCAAGCTGAGCGGATCAGGAATAGGTATAGGAATTCAGTCAAAGGGTACTACTGTAATTCATCAGAAAGACTTATTTCCGTTATCAAATTTGGAACTGTTTCCTCAGGCACCACTCTTAGAAAGAAAGCATTTCAGAATGATAGGTAAAAATGCAGCTAAATATGCAAAGGGTGAATCACCAAATCCGGTACCTCAGATGAATGACCAGATGGCAAGACCGAAATATCAGGCAGTAGCCGCACTTCTTCACATTAAAGAGACTGAACATGTAGTTAAGAATTCAGCTCCAGTTGAATTGAGAGTAAATTTTAAATAATAAAACAATATAAGGGTGGTGAAATAATTGGAACAGCAAATGTTGGAAAAGATGATAAGAGAAGCACTCCTTTCAATGTCAGGAGAGAGTAAGAGCTATGGAATAAACACAGGAAAGATGTCTGTAAAAGATTATCCTCTCAGTAAGAATAAAGCTGATGTTATAAAATCTTCAACAGGAAAAGGTCTTAAAGACTTTACTGTGGACAATGTAATGAATGGAAGTATAAAACCTGAAGATATAAGAATAGCTCCGGAAACTCTTGAAATGCAGGCACAAATAGCAGAGTCAGACGGAAGAAAACCTTTTGCACAAAATCTGAGAAGAGCGGCTGAACTTATTGCAGTTCCAGATGACAGAATTCTGGAGATTTATGATAAATTAAGACCTTACAGATCAACTAAGGAAGAACTCCTTGGAATAGCAAGTGAACTCGAAACAAAATACAATGCAAAAATAAATGCTGCTCTTGTAAGAGAAGCAGTAGTTAGATATGAACAAAGAGACAGACTAAAAAGATAGACTTTTTAGCACCTGGAGGTAAAAGTGAAATTAATCGTAGGAATAGATATAGGAAATGCTACTACAGAAAGTACCCTTGCCCAGGTATCTGAAGGAAAGATCCAGGTACTAAGTAGTGGAATAGTAAAAACTACTGGGATTAAGGGTACAAAAGAAAATATTAAGGGAGTCTTCAAATCACTTCAAAAATCACTTGAAAATTGTGGGAAGACATTGGAAGAAGTCTCGCTTATAAGAATAAATGAAGCAGCTCCTGTTATTGGTGATGTGGCTATGGAAACCATCACAGAAACCATAATAACAGAATCTACTATGATAGGTCATAATCCTTCTACTCCAGGAGGAATAGGAATAGGTGTCGGTATTTCAATTCCTATTGAAAGTATCACGAAAGATCATGTTGGAGCAGAGGTGATAGCCCTTATCAACGAGGCTGTAGACTTCCAAGTGGCAGCAGGAACGATAAATAATCTTGTGAAAATGGGAGTCAACATAACAGGTGCAATTGTTCAAAAAGATGATGCAGTACTTATAAATAATAGATTGGACAGGAAAATACCTATTATAGATGAGGTTCTTCATATTGAGAAAGTACCTGTAAATATGAAAACAGCAATAGAGGTGTCTGAACAAGGGGGAGTGATTTCCATGCTCTCTAATCCCTATGGTATAGCAACTCTATTTGATCTAAATCCAGAAGAGACCAAGATGGTGATGCCTCTTTCGAGGGCTCTGATTGGAAACAGGTCGGCTGTAGTAATAAAAACTCCTAAGGGCGATGTAAAGTCTAAAGTAATTCCTGCAGGGGAATTGAACATCACAGGAGAAGCTAAAAAAAGAACGGTCAGAGTAGACAGAGGCTCGAAGGAGATAATGGATGCCATAAAAATATGCCATCCTGTAAATGATATCTTTGGTGAAAAGGGTACCAATGCAGGAGGGATGCTCGAAAAAGTAAGAGTGGTAATGGCACAGCTGACTGAGCAGGAAATAAAAAATATAAAGATTCAGGACCTTTTGGCTGTTGATACCTTTGTTCCTCAAAAGGTAATAGGGGGAATGGCAGGGGAGTTTGCAATGGAAAATGCTATAGGGGTAGCAGCTATGGTGAAGGCTGACAAACTACAGATGAAAATGGTTGCAGACAATCTGGAAGAAAAACTCAAGATAAAAGTAGAGGTAGGAGGAGTAGAAGCAGAAATGGCAATACTCGGAGCACTTACTACTCCCGGGACAGCAAAACCTCTTGCAATACTGGATATAGGAGCAGGATCAACAGATGCATCTATTATAACAAAAGAAGGTGTAATATCTTCTTGTCACCTTGCCGGTGCGGGGAATATGGTGACTATGCTGATAGACAGGGAATTAGGACTTGAAAATTTTGACTTGGCTGAAGATATAAAAAAATATCCACTGGCAAAGGTAGAAAGCTTATTTCATATAAGACATGAAGACGGCAGTGTACAATTTTTTGACACACAGCTGGATCCAAGAATATTTGCCAGAGTTGTCATTCTCAAAGAGGGAGAAATGCATCCTCTCGAGATAGATAAGAATATTGAAAAGATAAAAAATATAAGAAGAGAAGCAAAAAGAAAAGTTTTTGCAGAGAATGGAATAAGGGCTTTAATGAGAATATCACCCACTGGAAACATAAGGGATATTGATTATGTAGTATTAGTGGGAGGATCTGCCCTTGATTTTGAGATACCCCAGATGATCACAGACAGTCTGGCTCAGTACGGGATAGTGGCAGGTAGAGGAAATATAAGAGGAGTGGAAGGGCCTAGGAATGCAGTGGCTACCGGCCTTTCTCTTTCATACAAGGGGGGATAAAGATGGAAGGAAAGTTAGCAATAAATATCTATCATTTTTATTCTCTGGAGATAACCGGGGGTCTGGAAGAGATTCTTTTTGGAATAGAAGAGGAAGGTTTGCCATGGAGTGTGACTGCTTCAGAGGAAAAAGACTCTAAGGTATTAGGTAATATCGCATCACAGACTTCAAAGCTTGGAGTTGGTATTGGAATAGGAGTCGATGGTGTGACTCTACACCACGACAAATTGGAAAAATATAAACCTTTGTTTACCTATTCTCTTTCCAGTGCCCGGGAAATTTTTAGAATGCTTGGAATGAACGGGGCCAGGTTAATAAAAGGGGAACCATTTGTTATCCCCAAAGGAGGGAAATAACTAAATATGGGTAACTCATTGGGATTTATAGAAGTAGTAGGTATGCTCGGGGCTATAGAGGCCTGCGATGCTGCAGTGAAATCAGCTAATGTAAAACTTGTGGGGTGTGAACTAACTAAGGGATTTGGTATGGTTACTATAACCCTGCGAGGTGAAGTAGGAGCTGTAAATGCCGCAGTAAGTTCGGCAGTAGCTGCAGCAGAGAGAATAACGAAAGTGGTAAGTCATACAATAATTGCTAGACCTTCTGAAGGATTGGAGAAGATCATCAAGGGGAATGCTGTTCAGTCTGAAGATGAAGAAGTCCAGGAAGATCAGGAAGTTACAGAGACGAGAGAAAGTAAAAAAGAAGTGTCTCCAAAAGAAGAAGCAAAAGAAGAAGCAAAAGAAAAGAATATGGCTGAAACAAGCCCTGAATCATCTGAAGATGAGTATAAAAAAAAAGATGAAAAAATCCAAGATGTGAAAGTCTCAGAAAAGTTGGTTACTGAAGAGACTCCGAAAGAGATGGATAAGCAGGAAGACAAGCCTGCAACCCCGGTAAAAAAAACTGCAAAATCAACCAGGACCAATACAGGAAGACCTAGAAGAAAAACGTCAGCAACAACAAAAGAACAAAAATAAGGAGGAATGAAAAATGGGAAATGCATTGGGATTAATAGAAACAAAAGGACTTATAGGTGCAATAGAAGCAGCAGATGCTATGACAAAATCAGCAAATGTTGAGTTAGTGGGATATGAGAAGATAGGTTCCGGTCTCATAACTGTAATGGTCAGAGGAGATGTAGGAGCTGTAAAAGCGGCAATAGATGCAGGAGCAGCTGCTGCTGAAAGAGTGGGAACTGTCCAGGCGGCACATGTAATCCCTAGACCACATACTGACACAGAGAAATTACTAGCAAAATTAGAAAAGTAATAGGTGATTGAATGAAACCAAGCGGAAAAACATTGGAACTTATATTAAAGGATGTTCTTTCTGATCTCATCTCTGATGAGGTGGTAGTAGGAGTATCAAACAGACATGTACATATTTCTCAGGAAGATTTGGAGAAAATTTTTGGAGCAGGTTATAAGCTGACAAAAATGAAAGACTTGAGACAACCTGGACATTACGCAGCAAATGAAACTGTAACTATTATCGGGCCAAAGGGGAAGATGGATAAGATCAGAATTTTGGGTCCTGTAAGGAAAGAAACTCAAGTTGAAATCTCAATGTCTGATGCATTTAAACTGGGAATAAAGGCTCCTGTGAAAGAATCAGGGAAATTAGATGGAACTCCTGGACTAACTATAGTAGGACCTAAAGGAACACTGGAAAAAGAGAAAGGTGTGATAGTCGCAGGGAGACATATACACATGCCTAAATTTATTGCCGATATAAAAGGTTATAAAGATGGAGATATGGTGACTGTGGAAACTTCCGGAGAAAGAAAAGCATTGCTACAAAACGTTTTGATAAGAGTAGGATCCAATGTAGTAAAAGAGATTCACTTGGATATGGACGAAGCAAATGCTTCAGGAGCGTCAAATGGTGCTTTTGTAAAAATAATAAGGGATTAAAAAAATGGAAAGGAGTTCTTGGACTCCTTTCTCTTTAAGCCCTGTAAGGGGTGAGATATGGAATTTGACCTATTGATAGATCAGGTAATCAAAGAAGTCATGAAAAAACTAAAAAGTCAAAATATAGTAAGTGGATTGGAAAAAAAGAGATGTCTTGTGATAGTCAATGGCGGGACAGTGAATCTAGATCAGGTTCTTCTGCAACTAAAAGAAATCTCGTGTGACTATGACCTTCAGATACAGTTTTCCCAGGCAGGTAAAGAGATAGTGGGGGAAGAAAGGTTTTCTGGATATGAGATCAAAGAGCTTTCCATGAAGGAGTCTTCCTCTTTTCTCAAAGAAATTGATATGGTTTTACTACCTATGCTCACAAAAAATACCTGTGCTAAAGTTGCTGTGGGGATAAGGGACAATACTGTTACTTATATTATTTCTAAGGCAATATCCTCAGGAAAAGAGATTGTAGCACTGAATGATTCGTGCACGGCAGAAGAAGGTACAGCTTATGGGAATCAGCTTAATCTTAATATAAAAAAATTGAAAAGTTACGGGATTACATTTGTAAAAAGTACCGAACTCTCCAATTATATATTAAGAGAGAAAAAAAAGAGAATAACCTCCCTCAGGGAGAAAAAGATCATAACTGTGAAAGATTTGTTTAGTATAAAAAACAGTAAAATTGTATTATCGGAAGACACCATAATCACAGCTCTTGCTGAAGAAAAAGCCAAAGATAATGAGGTTATCTTTGAAATAGAGAAATGACAGGGAGTTGATGGGAATGTTTTTAGCTAAGGTAGTAGGAAAGGTAGTGGCGACAACTAAAAATGAAGGTTTAAACGGAAAAAAGATTCTGATAGTTGCCCCTATAGATATGGACGGGAATATATCCGGAAAAGAATTTGTGAGTATAGACAGTGTAGGAGCCGGGATCGGAGATCAGATACTGGTAACGAAAGGAAGTGTCTCTACATATGCTTTTGACGATAAAAACATTCCTGTGGACTCTGCAATAGTTGCAATAATTGATGTAATAGAAAAAAATTAGGTGGTGATGAGATTGGGAGATGTCTACACCAATTTAGTAAATGTGTATACTAAAAAAGGAGATTCTGGGGATACAGGACTCTATGGGGGATCGAGAGTCTCAAAAACAGATATCAAGGTAGATACCTATGGGAGTATAGATGAAGCCAGTTCTTTTATCGGAGTAGCAAGGGCCTTGATAAAGGACGAAAATATAAAAAGAATTCTCTATAAAATTCAGGAAAAATTCATCATAATAGGGGGATATCTTTCCAGTGACAGAAATGGAATTTTGAAATTAAAGGAAAAAATTTCTGATAGTGATGTAAATGAACTGGAAAAAGAAATAGACTATTTTTCAAAAGATCTTCTTCCTCTTACTAACTTTATTATTCCGGGAGAAAATATCCAGTCTTCCTCTCTCCATGTTGCCAGAACTGTGGTACGGAGAAGTGAAAGAAAAATAGTTCACTTAAAAGAGAGAAGAGAAGTTCCCAAAGAGATTTTAAAATATATTAATAGAACTTCAGACCTTTTATTTATCCTGGCCAGAGTAACAGAGTGCCAGGAGGCAATAAGTTATATTTCAAAGGATATAATGGAAAGAATAGAAAATCTGGAATCTAAAAATGGGTTAACACCCGGAGGATCAAAGGGGGGGATAAGAGGTATGGAAAGTAAAAATATGCTCACTTTGGAAGAAGCTAAAAATATAATTTCTGTAGGAGAAAAAAAAGCTGCTGAAATGGGAATAGATTTTGTTTTTGCAGTTGTAAATTCCGAAGGGAATTTAATACTGGAAGAAAAAATGGATAAGGCGATATTAGCAAGCGTAGATATAGCTCTGAAAAAGGCTTATACATCGGCAGCTTTAAAATTGGATACTTCAGTACTTGCAGATTTAGTAAACCCAGGAGGATCTCTATACGGCTTACATACAGACTCTAAATATATTGTATTTGGAGGAGGAGTTGTACTAAAGGTAGATGGAGAGATAGTGGGAGCACTGGGAGTGAGTGGCGGTACAGTAGAAGAGGATATGACTATTGCCAGTGCATGTGTTGAATCCTTTGGGAGATAGGAGGAATAATTATGGAGTTGGATGCAAAGAATTTAGGTGATATTGTTTCTTTGATTATGAAGGAACTTAATAAAAAAAATATTACAGATGATGAAAATCAGTGTTATGGAACAGAAAGTGGTGAAAACGGGATATTTTCGTCCATGGATGTAGCTATATCAAAAGCTAAAGAAGCTCAGGTAACTCTCTTTGCGTCTAAACTGGAGCTCAGAGAGAGAATAATAAAAGTTATAAGAGAAGATATCAGGGCAGCGGCTGTGGAGCTTGCTGAGATGGCGGTAGAAGAGACAGGTATGGGAAGAGTGGACGACAAGACGATAAAGCATTATGTCGCTGTGGATAAAACTCCAGGTATAGAGGATTTAAACGCCTTTGCTTATAGCGGGGATAATGGCCTCACAGTAATGGAGTTATCACCATATGGAGTGATAGGATCTATAACTCCATCTACAAACCCAAGTGAAACTATTGTGTGTAATGCAATAGGGATGATAGCTGCGGGGAATTCAGTTGTTTTTGCTCCTCATCCAGGTGCCAAAAGGACTTCTCTCAGAGCGGTGGAAATAATAAATAAGGCAGTGGCAAAGGCTGGTGGACCGAATAATCTGGTTGTGACTATTTCGGAACCTAGTATAGAAAATACCAATAAAATGGTAGGGAATCCAGATATTAAAATGGTAGTAGCTACAGGAGGGCCAGGAGTTGTAAATAGTGTAATGTCTTCTGGGAAGAAAGCTATAGGGGCAGGAGCAGGAAATCCACCAGTACTTGTAGATGAAACCGCCGACATAGAGAAAGCGGCTAAGGATATTGTTAACGGATGCAGTTTTGATAACAATTTACCGTGCATTACAGAAAAAGAGGTCGTAGCGGTAGACTCAATAACAGATTATCTGATATTTGAGATGCAGAAAAACGGGGCTTACTTACTAAAAGACAGTAAAACTATAAAAAAACTATGTGAGCTGGTGATAAATAATGGATCACCGAACAGAGCATATGTGGGAAAAGATGCTTCATATATTCTAAAGGATTTGGGAATAGATGTAGGTGATGAAATAAAAGTAATTATTGTGGAAACAGATGCAGGGCATCCACTTGCTGTTTTAGAAATGCTTATGCCGGTTTTACCAATAATAAGAGTGAAAGATGCTCTAGAAGGTATAAAAGTATGCAAGAAACTTGAAGACGGACTCAGGCATACTGCCATGATTCACTCAAAAAATATAGACATTCTGACAAAATATGCAAGGGATATGGAAACAACGATACTGGTGAAAAACGGACCTTCGTATTCTGGAATTGGTGTAGGGGGGGAAGGGTATACTACCTTTACTATAGCCGGGCCTACAGGAGAGGGATTGACCTCTGCCAGAAGTTTTGCCAGAAACAGAAGATGTGTATTGGTAGGAGGCTTATCAATAAAATAAAAAAAATTATAAATCAACTTTATTTGCATTGAATCAATTTGAATCTGGAGGAGATTAATTTGAAAAAAAATCTTATTTTATTAGAATTTAAAAATATAAGCTCAGCCTTTTTCATTTTGAATGAGATCACGAAAAACTTTAATGTGAACGTGGAAGAATCAAGGTTGATTTGCCCTGGGAAATATCTGCTGATTTTCAGCGGCACCCAGGGAGACATTGATAATGTCAGAATGAATGTAGAAGAAATAAAATCAGAAAATAGTAAATACAAGCATATTATCATCAAAACAGTAAGTGGTATCAGCGGTGATCTCTTAATAAAATTAAACAAAATTATTCTGTATCCAGAATATGTAAGGAGTCTGGGAATAGTTGAGTTTTCAAATACGGCAGGAGCAATAGAGGCTGCTGATTTTATAGAGGACATGAGTCCCGTGGTCATACTGACAATAAAAATCGGAATCGGAATGTGTGCTAAAGGAGTGATCCTTTTTGAGGGGGATACTTCAGCTGTAACCGATATAATAACCAAGGTAGAAAATGAGAATTTAGAGGGGATGATTTCATCCGACATTGTAAATTCTCCCAGCAAAATTTTATTGGATAATTTCCGTTTCTAGATGGAGAGTATAAATATGAATATAAAAGATGCTAATGCATATATAAAAAAATTTGATGATAAAATGCAGAAACCAAGTCTAATTTCCCCTGATAAAGAATTTTATGTGGGAGTAGACCTAGGGACGGCTAACATCGTGATAAGTGTAGTAGATGAAAATGGAGAGCCCCTAGGGGGAGCAACTTATCCGTCTTCAGTAGTTAAGGACGGAATAGTTGTAGATTTCCTAGGGGCAATCCAAATAGTAAAGGAACTGAAACAAAAAGTAGAGAAAGATCTGGGCATAGAAATCACCCAGGGGTTCACAGCTATACCTCCAGGAGTAGAGGCAGGGAGCGTCAAGGCTATATCCAATGTCATAGAATCGGCAGAAATTGATGTGATAATGGTAATAGACGAGCCTACAGCTGCTGCCAAGGCATTGAAAATAACTGACGGAGCTGTGGTAGATGTGGGAGGCGGCACAACCGGGATAAGCATACTGAAAGACGGTAAGGTCATATTTGTGGCAGATGAACCTACTGGAGGAACTCATATGTCCCTTGTGTTAGCTGGGAATTACGGGATAACCTTTGATGAAGCTGAAGAGCTAAAAAAAGATAAGAATAAAGAAGATGAAATATTTACAATTGTAAAACCAGTAGTGGAAAAAATGGCATCAATAGTAAAGAGATTTTTATCGGGTTATGAGGTGGACACTATTTATTTAGTCGGCGGAGCTTGTACTTTTAGAGGTTTTGACTCTGTTTTTGAGAAAGAGCTTGGGAAAAAGGTAGTGAAAACATACAAGCCTCTTTTGGTAACTCCTTTGGGGATAGCTCTTACAAAGGTGAAGGACAAAACATAAATAATTAATCTGCATATTTTGATCAAATAATTTTTTAAAAAATTAGGAGGAAAAAAATGAAAAGAGAAAATTTATTTGGAGAATGTATTGCTGAATATCTAGGTACAGGCCTTCTCATATTCTTTGGTGCAGGCTGTGTATCATCTTTAGTTCTCTCTGGTGCCCAGATGGGACTGTGGGAGATTAGTATAGTATGGGGATTTGGAGTTGCTATGGCCATTTATATAACAGGGGGTGTCTCAGGAGCTCACATAAACCCTGCTGTTACCATCGCCCTGGCAACTTTTAAAGGTTTTGACAAAAAGAAGGTAATTCCTTACATAATATCTCAAATACTGGGAGCATTTTCTGCATCTGGACTGGTATACTTTCTCTATAGAAATCTATTTATAGCATTTGAGAGCAATAACGGAATTGTCAGAGGTTCTGTAGAAAGCCTTGCAACAGCAGGAATTTTTTCTACATACCCAAATCCAGCAATAAATAATATGCAGGCATTTGTTGTGGAAATTGTAATAACAGCAGTATTGATGATAACAATATTAGCAGTTACCGATGACAAAAACGGAGCTCCAAAGGGACACATGTCTGCCTTACTTATAGGTATAGTTATTGCAGTTATAGGTGGTTCTTTTGGTACACTTACAGGTTTTGCAATGAATCCAGCAAGAGATTTTGGTCCAAAATTATTTGCCTTTGTTGCAGGATGGGGAAATGTAGCATTTACAGGAGGACTTTCAAATCCTTATTTCTGGGTTCCTATATTAGGCCCTATATGCGGAACTTTAGGGGGAACAGTTATTTATGATAAGTTGATACTTGCTAATATCCCTTCTGAAAACGAAGAAGAAGCAAATGAATTGGCAGTAGATTAAAAAGTGATCTGAATATTTTAGAAGTGTCTGAAAAATACTTATGAAACCTCTTAGTCACAGTAGGATACTACTTTTGCTAAGGGGTTTTTTTGAGAACTGAGTATAGAGGCGTAAAAGGAGGGGTACCATGAATCTTATTTGTCTGTTATTTATATTGGTAAGTCTGACTTTAGATGTTTTTACTGTTTCTCTGACCAAAGGCCTCACCATTGAAAAATTAAAGTTTACAGATATTTTTAAAACAATCACTGTATTTGGATTTTTTCAAGTTTTAATGTTTCTTATAGGCTTTAAAAGCAGAATTTTGTTTGTAAGAAAAATGAATGTTTTTAGTCATGTCCTTCTTTTTTTAGTCTTGGTTTTTTTAGGGGGGGAGATGATTTTTAGGGCTTATAAGGAGTATAAAAATAAAGAAGTATTGGTTAATAAGTCTGAATTTAATCTGGTTTTATTAAGCCTGGCGACAAGTATAGACGGGCTGATAGTAGGTGCTTCTGTATCTGTAAAATCAAATTTCGAAATTTTTATTATTACAGTGGCAATAGGATTACTGACTTCTACTGCGTCCTTAACAGGGATTTATCTAGGGTATAAGACAACTTTTTTTGTAGATTATCCAACTAAATTTACAGGGGGATTTATACTTATTCTTATAGGGGTGAAGAGCTTGTTTTGAGTAGTATAAATTCATTGTATTTTTTGAATTATAAAGACAGACATAAAAACAGACCAGGCTTTTCAAGACCTGGTCTGTTTTTTAAATGAGGGAGAAAATTATGAAAATGAGAATCGTCGAATACAAATTCTCAATTTACCACTTCATATGATTAGTCTCTGAAGCCTTATAAAAAGTTTAAAAAATTATTTTTATTAAAAAATACACCCATAAGAAATAAGTCCTATAATTTAAGGATATTAAATTTTTTTAAAAAATAAAAAACTTAATAAAATACAAAATATAAAGTATAATAATAGAGTAGAAAAAAATTGGGTATTTATAAGGTAAATTTTTTATATTAAACGCTTGTAAATATTAAATAGTTGTTGAAAAATAATACAAAAAGATTTATAATGGACAAGAAATATATATAGAAACGATTGAGGTTTCGGATGAATTCCGAATTAAAAGGGAAGAGGAGTGAGAATCTCCCGCGGTCCCGCCACTGTAAAGCTGACTAAGGTATGTTTGCCACTGGGAGTTTATTTCCTGGGAAGGGTGTGCCATATAGGATGAAGCTGAGCCAGGAGACCTGCCTTGATCTAAGAAATGTACTAGCCTGCGAGGACAGGGAGGCATAGCTTGATTATGGCGTGAAGAGATTCTGACCAAATTGAGATATACCTAACCTTCCTGGCACAGGGAAGGTTTTTTATTTTGGAGGAATATTATGAAGAGATTATTAATAGCAGGGACCAATTCAGGAGTCGGGAAAACAACCATAAGTACTGCAATTATGGCTGCATTTGATAAAGTGGCACCCTTCAAGGTAGGACCGGACTATATTGATCCCAGATTTCATGAGTTTGTTACAGAAAATCCTTCGTACAACCTGGATGTGTTTATGTGTGGAGAGGAAGCTGTAAAAAAAATATTTATAGAGGGTAGCAGCAAGGGAGCGATATCTATAATAGAGGGAGTCATGGGAATGTATGATGGCAAAAACCATGATCTTGACAACGGAAGCAGCGGTCATATGGCAAGAATTCTAAAAACTCCTGTAATACTAGTCATAAATGCCAAAGGAGCCTCTACAAGTCTGGCGGCCATGGTTCTCGGATATAAACATCTGGACCCGAGAGTAAAAATCGGCGGAGTCATCCTCAATAATGTATCCAGTGAAAAACTATATGATCTCTTGAAAGAGGGAATTGAACGATATACAGGTGTCAGGTGTCTCGGATACTTCCCTCCGAATCCAGAGGTAGAACTAGGGAGCCGGCATCTGGGTCTGAGGCAGGCAGAGGAGATAGATGACCTGAAAAATAAACTGGCTGTTTTGAAAGAGATGGCGGAAAAATATCTCGATCTGGACGGAATATTAGAAGTTGCAGAGACAGATGAAGTTTTAGAGAGCAGTTATGAACTTGATGAGATCAAAGACAGCTTTAAAGGGCTCAAGGTTGCCATTGCAAAAGACACAGCATTTTCATTTTATTACAGGTCTAACATAGAGCTCATGGAGTATGCCGGGATGGAAATAACCGGATTCAGTCCTCTAAATAATGAGGAAGTTCCAAAAGACAGCGACTTTGTCTATCTGGGAGGAGGCTATCCGGAAAATTTCGGAGAACTGCTGGAGAAAAACAAGAAAACTAAAGAGTCTATAAAGGATGCTCACAAGAGAGGAATCCCTATTTATGGAGAATGCGGCGGCTTTATGTACCTTGCAGAAGGAATAAAGGATAAAGACGGAAGCTACCATAAAATGTGCGGCCTTATAGATGTGGATGTAGAGATGAAAAACCGTCTCAATATAGGAAGATTTGGATATATCAATTTTGAGACAACTGACGGTATTAGTGGTAAGGCTCACGAATTTCACTATTCTGATATATCAAGAGTAGGAGATGAAAAGTGTTATTTTGATATTTCCAAAGAGAATGGAAGAAAATGGCAGTGTGGATTTACAAAAGACAATCTACTGGCAGGTTATCCTCACATACATTTTTGGGGGAACATGGAATTTTTTAAAAAACTTTTTGAGAGAGGAAGAAGATAATGAAATATATAAAAGTACCTATGGATATTGAAAAAAGAAGCTTTGAGATAATAACAGAGGAGCTGGGAGAGAGAAACAAACTTTTCACTGAAAACCAGGCTCCGGTAGTAAAAAGACTGGTACATACCACGGCAGACTTTGAATATGCTGAAATCACAGAATTTTCAGAGGGTGTAATAGAAAAAGCTATGGAAGCCATAAAGGGCGGATCTAAAATATACTGTGACACAAGCATGATAGTAAACGGGCTTTCTAAAAAGAATCTTGAGAGATTTGGATGTGTGCCATACTCTATGGTATCTGATCCTGAGGTGGCAAAGATAGCAAAAGAAAGAGGAGTCACAAGGTCAATGGTCGGAATGGAAAAGGCTGCAAAGGATCCGGAAACTAAGATCTATCTTATAGGAAATGCTCCCACAGCACTTTTCACACTGAAAGAAATGGTGGAAAAAGGAGAAGCAGAAAAACCAGCTTTGGTTATAGGGGTTCCTGTTGGGTTTGTAGGAGCAGCTGAATCAAAGGAAGCACTGAAAGAAATGGATGACGTACCTTATATCATAACAAGAGGGAGAAAGGGTGGAAGTACCGTAGCAGTGGCAGCACTTCACGGGATACTCTACCAGATGTACGACAGAAAGGATTTCTAATGGAAAATTTTGTTTATATGGATAAATTTATTTATCAGGACGGGAAAAAGCTCCGTTATGGTTATACCACTGGGAGCTGTGCAACTGCGGCGTCCAAAGGTGCTGTTGAGGCACTTTTTTCAGGAGAATTTAAAGAATCTGTGAAGATAGATACGCCATTCGGATGGGAGCTTAACCTACAGGTAACTAATGCGGAATTAGGCACAGACAGAGCTGTATGTGCAATACGAAAGGATGCAGGAGACGATCCAGATGTGACTCACGGAATTCTCATATATGCATCGGTAACCAGAGTAACTGATCTGTATGAGGAAAAAGAAGACTGTTTTTATAATGAGGATAAGACAATAGAATTAACAGGTGGTATAGGGGTCGGTAGGGTCACGAAAAGAGGACTTCAGGTTCCTCCGGGAAAGCCTGCAATAAATGGCGGGCCAAGAGCAATGATTTTTAAAGAAGTGTCGAGAATACTCCCTAAAGGGGAAAAGGTCAGAATAGAGATAATAATACCTGAGGGAGAGGAAAAGGCTAAAATGACGTTCAACCCGAAACTTGGGGTTATGGGGGGGATATCTGTACTGGGAACCAGCGGAATAGTGAAGCCCATGTCAGAAGAAGCCTATAAGAGTTCGCTTACTGTTGAACTTGGATTTCATAAAGAGGAAAGAAAGAAAAATACAGTGGTTTTCACTTTTGGAAACTATGGGAAGAGATTTATAAAAGAGAATCTAAATATACCCATTGAAGATGTATTTGTCATAAGTAACTTCGCAGGGTTTATGATAGATCAGGCAAAAGACAGGAAATTTGAAAGAGTTGTTTTTCTGGGGCATATAGGGAAGATGGTAAAATTAGCAGGAGGTATTTTTCATACTCACAGTAAGGTCAGCGACGGAAAACTGGAAATATTCACTACCTGTGCTCTCCTGGCAGGGGAGGATCGTGAAACCCTTCTGAAAATAGCAGGTTCTAACACTACAGATGAAGCAGTGGAATATGTAACCAATAAAAAAACCTATGAAATAATGTGTGAAAGAATAGTAGAAAAATGCAATCATAAGGCAAAAGATATTGAGTTTGCAAGCCTTCTCTTCTCCTTTGAAAAAGGAGAGCTAGCTAGAAGCAGTAATTTTGAAAGAGTAATCAGGGAGCTGGAAACATTATGAAGATAGATGTTTTGGGACTGGGGCCCGGGAATAGGAATTATATACTCCCCGAGGCAGAGAAAAGAATAAAATCTGCAGACCTGGTGGTAGGCGGAAAGAGGAATATAGAGAGCATCCTAGACCTGGTGGAAGGAAAAGAGCTGGCTTATATAGACAGACATCTGAAAGAACTGGTTATCCATATGAAAAACAATATGTATGAAAAAAAGATCGCAGTGGTTCTTTCTGGAGACACTGGATTTTACAGCATGCTTGGATATCTCAGAAAGAATTTTGATCTGTCAGAGCTGGACGTAGTGCCTGGTATATCCTCTATGCAGTATTTTTTCGCCAAAATAGGAGAGCAGTGGCACGATGCAGTGATAAAAAGTGTTCACGGAAGAGAGTTTGACTATATAGAGGCACTGAAAACCACGGGAAAAGTGGGACTTCTCACGGACACAATAAATACACCCCAGGAAATCGCAAAGAAAGTGGCTGATGCAGGTATAAACGCCACAGTCTTCGTGGGAGAAAATCTCTCCTATCCAGAGGAGTGCATAACAGCAGGAAAGGCTCAAGAGATAAAAGAGATCCAGAAGGAGTTTGATCTCAACGTCGTAATAATAAAAAGCGAGGAATTATGAGGCATATAAGAGACAAAGAGTTTATAAGAGGCAGTGTACCTATGACAAAAGAAGAAGTGAGAGCCGTATCTGTGGCCAAGCTTCAGCTAGAACC
>NZ_JBFHGC010000005.1:0-16960 GCF_041583315.1 Ilyobacter sp.
GATAAAAAAGTTCCTTGCAAAGCTTGAACTTCTTGTTAAAATCTCCTTTGGTACAGCTGTAGTAGATTACATCAGACTCTTCACAATTTATTTTTTTTAAAAATTTATCAATCAGATGAGTTTTTCCAATACCGCCTTCACCCTGTATCATGACAATTTTTTTTATATCCTTTTCGATAAAATCTCTGTATTCCTCTTCCAAAATCCCCAGCTCTCTGTTCCTGATAAAGAAACTTTCCCTATTGGATTTGCTTTTGGAAATTTCACCTGCTCTTCTTATAAAAACATTTTTATAAAAGTCTTCTATCTCATTTTTCAGGTTTTTATCCTGGACTCCATCAAATAAGGTGCACAACTTGTCATATATATCACAAACCTTTTTATCTTCACCTTTTTCATTATAGATTTTCATGAGTTCAAAATATGCCCTTAAATTTTCAGAATCTATTTTTACTATCCTCTGTGCAAGCTTCTCTGCTATTTCAAACTCCTGCTTTCCCATACTATTTGCCAGTTCTAAAAATGCCGTCTCTAAAAATTTATCATTAATTTTTTTTAAAAGTCTTTCTTTCCACTGGTTGAACATAGGGATTCCTTTACAACATTCCTCCAAAATAACTCCGTTATGCTCTCCCACTCCATCCATAAAATCACTATAATCACTCGTTATCCTTATATTTGGGTTCAATACTAAAATTTCCCTGTTAATTGATATTATAAGATCAAATCCCAGATCCTGTTTCAGTTTATATAATAAGTTTCTTAGATTTTTTCTTGAGCTCTTTTTATCTGAGTCCATCCAGAAAAGATCTATGATCTCATCTCGGCTCACCCTTCTATTTATAGCCATATAATACAATAGAGCCTCTCCCCTTTTGAGGCTTGGTGAAATTACTGTGTTATCCACTTTTATTTGGGGATTTCCAAAAATTTTAAAATACATCTCCTTCATAAAAAATACCCCCTATGCCTGTATTTTCAATAAAATTTAAAAATAAAAAACTCAATTTTACCCCCCCAGTTAAAATAAAAAAGTTTTTCAGATGCAAAATCAGGAAAACGACCTTTCAAATTTTAAAATTGTTATATAAGTCTCTCCACTATCATTTACAAGATATATTATACCATCTATATACATAAAAATATTAAATTTTAATCTGCTGCATTTTTTTTTAAGATTCCTTTCTTTCCTTCATTAAAACTCTCCTTGTTATTAAAGGGCTATAAGTGCATTGGCACTCATTAAGATTCTCATTATTAAAAAAAATTAATAATCTATTAATCTTTTTTCATGGACACAGGAATTATTTCTTTGATTTATAATTTTATGATTAATACAGGCAGTTTTATTTATTTTTTAAATAATAATTATTAAAATTTTAAGGTATAATAGTTTTAAAGATATTTTAATAGGAGGTTCTATGAATTATTTAGCAGAAAGAATCCACCTGAGAAATCCGTCTGAGATTGATGAGGTAAAAAATTTTCTAAAAAAATTCCAGCTTGATTTTGAAAATGACATAGATTATACAGTTGCCATTAGAGAGAGAGGCCAAATAATTGCTACCTGCTCAAAGGCTAAAGATATCCTGAAATGCTTCGCAATAGATTCATCTATGCAGGGTACTGGAATCACAAATATCCTTTTGAAAGCAGTACAGGATAAACTTTTTGAAGAGAGTATTTTCCACTCCTTTATTTTCACAAAACCTGTCTATGAATCTATTTTTACATCTCTTGGGTACAAAGTTGTTGAAAAAGTGGATAAAGTGGTTCTTCTGGAAGGGGGTATTGGAGGAATTAATAAAGAGTTAGAAAAAATGTCTTCTGAATTTTCAATAGATTCTCACAGACCAAAGACAGCTCTTGTAATGAACTGCAACCCATTTACCCTGGGTCACAGATACCTCGTAGAAGAAGCCAGCAATACCTCTGAGGAAGTATTATTGTTTGTCGTCGAAGAAAACAAGTCTCTTTTCCCATTCGAGGTGAGATATAACCTTGTAAAAAAGGGCGTATCCGATCTGAAAAATGTAAAAGTTATTCCAGGTGGAAAATATATAATATCCTCTGCTACATTTCCAGCATATTTTTTAAGAGAAGCCGGAGAATTCTTAGAGGCTTATACCACCCTGGATGCAAAGATATTTGCAAATTATTTCTGTAAAAAATTCAACATCACTCAAAGAGTGGTTGGTGATGAGCCTTACTGCCAAGTCACCAATGCCTACAATGAAGCCCTTTCAAAAACTCTTGAAAAATACGGGGTAACCCTGAAAACCATAAAAAGAAAAGAAGGAGCAGACAAGACAGGCTTCATAAGTGCTTCCAAGGTAAGGGAGTCATTGAAAAAAAATGGAGCTATAGATGAAAAGGAACTTTCAAAACTTATTCCTCAAAGCACCCTCGAATTTATCCAGTCAAAAGAAGGAAAGGAGATTGTGGAGAAAATAATTTCCTCACATACACCACATTAATGAATAATAAAAATGTTAATCCTATTGATATTTTAAATGCCAGAGAGGAAAGAGTAAGACTTCAAGAAAAGATTTCTGAAAAATACAACTTTCCTTTTATAGCACTGAGAACCAACTATCCTGGTCTGTATAAAAAAAATCCTGTGGCAGATGACATAGCAGGTATTATGTTTAATGAATGCCTAAAAATTTTCAAAAAAAAAATAAGATATACTAAAAGCATTGACTCCTGGGAAGGATTCGTATATCTCCTTTTTATAGAGGAAAATCCCCTGGAAATAAAAAAATCAGTGGTAAATCTGGAAGAAAGCCATCCTCTGGGAAGACTTGTCGATATTGATGTCTACAGGCAAGACTCCCAGGGCATCAGTAGAAGCCAGTTAAATCTTCCAAAGAGAAAATGTTTTCTCTGTCAAAATGATGCACATATCTGTGTGAGAAGCAGTGCACACTCTCTGGAGGATCTCCTTGATTATATTCACACGTCCTACTATAACTTCAAAAGAACGAGGTGAAAAAGTAAATGTATCCTGAAAAAATATACCGGTTAGGTGAATTTGCCCTAGAGTCCATGCTCATGGAAGTTGCCTGTTTCCCTTCATTCGGACTTGTATCCCCCGTTTCAAAAGGTGCTCATAAAGATATGGATTATTTTACCTTTATAAAAAGTACAGCTTCACTTCAAAAATATATGTTAAAAATAGCTCATAGAGCCTTTTCTCCTGACAATCTGGATGTTATATTTTATGATTGTCGTAAATTTGGAGTTGAAGCAGAGAAGGATATGTTTAAAAAAACCAAGGGAATAAATACTCATAAGGGAATGATCTTCGTCCTTGGAATAGCAGTCATTGCAGCTTCAAAAGCTATATATAACAACGAAGAGTTTCACTCAATCCAGGAACACATCCGTTCTATGACAAAAGGAATGGTCAGCAGAGAGTTAAAAAATCTTGAAAAAAAAACTGCCCTGACCCACGGAGAAAGGGTTTTCTTAGAATATGGTATCACAGGAATAAGAGGGGAAGTTGAAGCCGGTATACCAGTAATTTTTGACTATGCCCTGCCTGCATATGATTCAGTCGAGTTTTCACATGCAGGAGACAACGAGAGACTTCTTCACACTCTGATTACTATAATGGCTCACTGTGACGACACCACTATCCTTCACAGACATGACATCAGCACTTTGAAAGAAGTACAAATTATATGCAAAAATCTTTTGAAAAAAGGTAGTCTTTTAAACAAGGATCTTATAGTGGAGATACACGACCTAGATAAAAACTTTTCAAAAAAAAGAATTAGTCCCGGAGGATGTGCCGACCTTTTGGCTGTTACAGTTTTTCTTTCTCTGGTAAAAGAAACTTTTTATGTATGATATTGATTTTATAATATTTTAAAATAGATGATCTGGCAGTTTAGACTGCCAGATCATCTATTTTTGAGGCCATAATAAAGTCATTGGAACTTAGCCCCCCTATATTATGTGTGGTAAACTTAACTGAAACCCTTCCCCATCCTAGCTCTATATCCGGATGATGACCCTCTTCTTCTGCCAAAACCCCTATAAGATTCACAAATTTCAAAGCATCTTTAAAATTTTTAAATTTAAAATCTCTTCTGATGAACTTCTCCCCCTCTATATTCCATTCTGAATTCACAAATTTAGCCATTTCAAGTATTTCTTTTCCATTTAAAGGATCCCCACCTATCTCACATGGAACACATTTTTCTTTTTTTAATTCCAAAACAATCCCCCCTTTTGACTCTATTTACAAACTTATACATCAAAAAGAACCTTTTTCCTTATAATAAGTAAAAAAAGGACCGGAAAATTCCGGTCCTTTTAAAAAACATCTTTTTAAAATTACTTTGCAGAGAAATCAAGCGACGCAAGTCTCTTGTATTGCTCCCATTTTCTCTTAGCTTCTGCCTGGTTTCTAGCGAAAAGCTCTTTTGCTCTTTCAGGGAATGATTTTGTAAGAGTAGCATATCTTACTTCTCCCATTAAGAACTCTTGGTATTTATCCCAGTTAGGCTCTTTAGAGTCTAATTGAAGTGGATTTTTACCTTCTGCTTCTAAAGCAGGGTTATATCTGATTAGAGGCCAGTATCCGCACTCTGTTGCAAGTTTCATCTCAAGTTGAGATTCTCCCATACCTTTTCTTATACCATGGTTAACACATGGAGCATAAGCGATTATGATAGATGGTCCGTCAAATGCCTCTGCTTCCTGGATAGCTTTCAAGTATTGAGCTTGGTTTGCTCCCATAGATACCATTGCGATATAGATATATCCGTAAGACATGAATATTGCAGCCATATCTTTCTTTTGTACTCCTTTACCAGATGCAGCAAATTTAGCAACTGCTCCTGAAGGTGATGCTTTTGAAGCCTGTCCACCTGTATTAGAGTAAACTTCTGTATCTACTACAAGGATATTTATGTCTTGTCCTGATGCTAATGCATGGTCAATTCCGCTATATCCGATATCATTTGCCCATCCGTCTCCACCAAATATCCATTGTGATTTTTTAACAATGTAATCTTTAAGTGAAAGTACTTCAGCTGCTCCGTCAAAGTCCTTTCCTTCAATTAATGGAAGTAACTTAGTTCTGATTTCAGCTGTTTTAGCTCCGTTGTTTCTGTTTTCAAGCCACTCTTTGTAAAGTTCTGCAACTTCTGCAGGAGCTTTATCCATAGTTCTTGTCATTACTGCTGCTAATCTGTCTCTTAGAGCTTCCACTCCTACATGCATTCCGAATCCAAATTCAGCATTGTCTTCAAACAGTGATGATGCCCAAGCTGGTCCTTCACCTTTTGCATTTTTAGTATATGGAGTAGATGGTGCTGATCCTCCGTATATTGAAGAACATCCAGTAGCATTTGCTACCATCATTCTATCTCCGAAAAGTTGAGTTATTGCTTTAATGTATGGAGTTTCTCCGCATCCAGCACATGCTCCGTGGAATTCGAATAACGGCTGTGCAAACTGAGAACCTTTAACGTTTGTTTTTGCCATTAGGTCATCTTTATAAGTAACTTGGTTGAACATGTAATTTGCATTTTCAGGTTCTCCAGCAGCTACTTCGTCACCGATTGGAGTCATTACAAGTGCTTTTCCTTTTGGTGCAGGACAAACATTCGCACATGATCCACATCCTGTACAGTCAAGAGTAGAAACTTGAATCTTGTACTGAAGACCGTCAAGACCTTTTCCTATTGGTTTGATAGTTGTAAGACCTTCAGGTGCATTAGCCATCTCTTCTTCATTGATTAAGAATGGTCTGATTACTGCATGAGGACATACATAAGAACACTGGTTACACTGGATACAGTTTTCAGAAACCCAATGAGGTACATTTACAGCGATTCCTCTTTTTTCATAAGCTGTTGTTCCGTTCTCAAAAGTACCATCTTCATATCCGTTGAATGCAGATACTGGAAGGTCATATCCTTTTATTGCGTTTATTGGGTCACAAATTTTAGTTACAAATTCTGGTTTTACTCCGCATGAGCAGTCTCTAGATCCACAGCAGTCTGCAGTATCTTCGTCTGAAAGGTTTGCCCAAGCTGGGTCTACAGAGATCTCTACTAGCTCTCCTGCTCCTCTGTCGATAGCTGCATAGTTCATGTCTACTATGTCCTGACCTTTTTTCTCATATGATTTTTTAGCATATTCTTTCATGTAAGTTTGAGCTTCTTCAAATGGAATTACGTCAGCAAGCTTGAAGAAAGCCGATTGCATGATTGTATTTGTTCTGTTTCCAAGTCCGATCTCTTCTCCAAGTTTAGTAGCATTTATAGTATAGAACTTAGCTTCTTTCTTAGCTAAAGTCTTTTTAATTGTGTTTGGAAGATTTGCTATAACTTCGTCCTTGTCCCAGATACAGTTTAATAGGAAAGTTCCACCTTTTTTTAGACCTGATATCATATCATATTGTGCAAGATATGAAGGTACAGAACATGCTACAAAGCTAGGAGATGAAACTAAATAAGTTGATCTTATTGGAGATTTACCAAATCTTAAGTGTGATCTAGTTACTCCTCCAGATTTTTTAGAGTCATATGCAAAGTATCCTTGTGCATAAAGCTCTGTTTTGTCTCCGATAATTTTGATAGAGTTTTTGTTTGCTCCTACTGTACCGTCTGATCCTAGTCCAAAGAATAGACATCCTTTTACATCTTTTGATCCTACTAAAATAGGCTCCCCTACTTCTATTGAAAGGTTAGTAACGTCATCTACGATACCAACAGTAAATGGTGATTTAGGAGTTTCTGATTTTAAGTTGTTGAATACTGCGATCATTTGAGCAGGAGTAGTATCTTTAGAAGATAGTCCGTATCTTCCTCCGATGATCTCTGGTGCATTTGGCTGACCGTAGAATAAGTTTCTTACGTCAAGGTATAGAGGTTCTCCCATTGCTCCAGGTTCTTTTGTTCTGTCAAGAACAGCAATTTTCTTTACAGTTTTAGGAAGTACGTTCATGAAGTACTCTGCAGAGAATGGTCTGTATAGGTGTACTGTTAAAAGTCCTACTTTTTCTCCTTCAGAAGTTAGGTAGTCTACAGTTTCTCTTAGACACTCTGTAACTGATCCCATAGCAACTATGATGTTAGTTGCATCTTCTGCACCGTAATAAGTGAATGGCTTGTAGTCTCTTCCTGTTACTTTTGAGATCTCTTCCATATATTCTGCTACTGCTTTAGGAACTGCATCATAGAATTTATTTTGAGCTTCTCTAGTTTGGAAATATATATCATCATTTTGAGCTGTTCCTCTTGTTACTGGGTGGTGAGGATTTATAGCTCTGTCTCTGAATTCTTGAACTGCTTTTTTATCTAATAATCTGTCATATACTTCATAATCCATTACTTCTACTTTTTGAATTTCATGTGAAGTTCTGAATCCATCGAAGAAATGCATAAATGGAACTCTTGTTTTAAAAGTAGCAAGATGCGCAACTCCTCCAAGGTCCATTACTTCTTGAACCGATCCAGATGCAAGCATAGCATATCCAGTCTGTCTAGCAGAATAAATATCTGAATGGTCTCCAAATATTGAAAGTGCTTGAGCTGAAAGTGATCTTGCTGATACATGAATTACACTTGGTAAAAGTTCTCCGGCAATCTTATACATATTTGGTATTTTTAATAGTAGTCCTTGAGATGCTGTATAAGTAGTAGTTAAAGCTCCAGCTTGAAGTGACCCGTGTACAGTTCCAGCTGCTCCAGCCTCTGATTGCATCTCTACAAGTTTAACAGGAACACCAAATAAGTTTTTCTTACCCTTTGCCGCCCATTCATCAGTGTATTCTGCCATGGGAGATGATGGAGTTATAGGATAGATCCCCGCTACTTCTGTAAACGCGTACGATGCCCAAGCTGCTGCCTGGTTACCATCCATAGTTTGCATCTTTTTAACCATTAATTGTCGCCTCCTTAAAGTATAAGTTAATCAAATTTTTTTAGTTTTGTGTGGAATAATAAAATTTCCAGTCAATCAAAATATTACTTTATAATCACTATTCTGTCAACAATACTCAAACATTTTTATTCTTTTTTTCCATAGTTTTTTTCTTTGTTTTGATTGACTTCCTTAGTCTACACTAGTTCATTGTATTAGTTATAACCTATTTTGTCAATAATTTTCTATGTGTTTCTCAATGTTATTTTTTTGCTTTTCTTTGTGAAAAAACAGTGTTGCGTGTTCTTTTTTTGCACTTTAAATTCCAAAAAAAAATAACTTTCAAGTTAATTCAAGCTTTACAACTTGTATTGTTTTTGAATTTTTTAAAAACCCCATGTACCGTTAACTTAAACTTTACAAATTATCAAAAATATTTTTTTTATTTTTGATCTGGTCTTATACGACATTTAACACTATTGAATTTTAATAATGAAACATCCCGGACCTATCATATATAGAGAGTCTAGTATATTAATTTTTTTTTACATTTTTTTAATATTGAGAATATTTTATGTTTCAAAACTACTTAAAAGATACAAACCATTTTTGAATTGAGGGCTATCTATATATTTTTTAACTAACATTCCCATTATAGTCCCTTTTTTCAACATTTTTAAACCTCCTATTTTTTCTTTACCTCTCTAGATAAAAGTCTATAGGAAATTTATAGAGACACTATATAAAAAATGTAAACCATTTGTAAAAAAAACACCTGTCCTTGGACAGGTGTAAAATTTTATTATCCTTTTACAATTTCAAGAGTATCTCTTGCGATTACTAACTCTTCATTTGTAGGTATTTTATAAATTGCCACTTTAGAAGAATCTTTAGAAAGTTTTACATTACCTTTTTTCCTTACAGAGTTAACCTCTTCGTCAAGTTCTACTCCCATGAATTCAAGACCTAATAAAGATTCTGATCTTATCAATGAAGAATTTTCACCGATTCCTCCTGTGAAACATATCATATCAACTCCGCCCATAGCTGCAGCGTATGATGCAATATATGCTCTTATTCTGTATGTCATCATATCAATTGCAAGTTGTGCTCTTGCGTCGCCTTTTTCCTTTGCAATCTCAAGATCTCTGCAGTCAGAAGATTTTTCAAATATCCCAAGGATTCCAGATTCTTTGTTTATTCTTGTATCCAACTCTTTATCAGTAAGTTCTCTTTTATTTTTTATATAGATTAATGCTCCAGGATCTACATCTCCGCATCTAGTTCCCATCATTAGACCTGCTACAGGTGTTAATCCCATAGAAGTGTCCACGCATTTACCATCTTTTACAGCAGATACAGATGCACCGTTTCCAAGGTGACATATGACAATTCTAGAATTTTCAGGATTTCCCATTATTTCTCTGGCTGTAGTTGAGACAAATTTGTGTGAAGTCCCGTGGAATCCGTATTTTCTAACTTTCAAATCTCTGTAATCAGCATAAGGAAGTGCATACATATATGCTTTAGCAGGCATAGTTTGGTGAAATGCTGTATCAAACACTCCTACATTTGGTTTTCCTGGCATAAGTGCCATACATGTTCTTACACCCATTAGGTTTGCAGGGTTATGTAATGGAGCCAGTCCATTATTAGCCTCTACAGCGGCCATTACTTCTTCATCTATTAGTATAGAGCTAGAGAAATCCTCTCCTCCGTGAACTAATCTGTGACCGATAGCATCTACCTCTTCTACGGTTTTTATAACTCCGTATTCTTCATTTGTAAGTGCTGCTATTACCATTTCAAGAGCTTCTTTATGAGTATCCATATCTTTCTCTATTTCTATTTCAAAATCTATTGCAGGAACTTCAAATTCAAGCTTAGATCCGTGAATACCTATTCTGTCACAAAGACCTATAGCAAAAACTTCTCCTGATTCTGGATTGATTAACTGATATTTTAATGATGAACTTCCGCAATTTATTACTAAAACTTTCATAATTATAAAAATCCTCCCGATTATTTAAGATTTATTTTTTATTTTGAAAAAAAAGTCTATTATCCAGCTTGTACTGCAGTTATGGCTGCTAAATTTGCTATGTCTGATACAGAACATCCTCTAGAAAGGTCATTTATTGGTGCTGCAAGACCTTGAAGTAGTGGACCATGCGCCTCTGCACCAGCTAGTCTTTGAACTAATTTATATCCTATGTTTCCTGCTGCTAGGTTAGGGAATATCAATACATTCGCATTTCCAGCAACTTTAGATCCTGGAGCTTTTTTGGCACCTACTGCTTCTACGATTGCAGCATCTGCCTGTATTTCCGCTTCAAAATCAAAATCTACTTTTCTTTCAGTTAAAAGTTTTCCTGCTTCAATTACAACATTGACAGAATCGTGTTTTGCAGATCCTTTTGTAGAAAAAGACATTAACGCTACTTTAGGTTCAATACCTGCAACTGATCTTGCAGTTTCTGCAGTACTGGCAGCTATATCAGCCAATTGTTCTGAAGTTGGTTCTGGAATAACAGCACAATCTCCAAATAAAAGAAGCTGACCATATTCCTCGATTTTATCTTTAAGTTCCATTAAAAATACTGATGAAACTGTTTTCATTCCAGGTTTTGTCCCGACTACTTGGAGTGCGGCCTTTAATACATTGGCTGTAGGAGAATCAGATCCAGAAACCATTCCAGCAGCGTCCCCAAACTTAACCATCATTGCACCAAAAAAATTAACGTCTGAAGTTAAAATTTCTTTTGCTTGTTCTTCAGTCATTCCTTTTTTAGCTCTCAGCTCGACAAGTTTTGCTACATATTCATCAAACTTTGAAAAATTAACCGGATCAATAATTTCAGCTCCCTCTAAAGAAACACCTAATTCTTGAGCCTGTTTTGTTAATTTTTCTACATTTCCAATTAAGACAGGTACTGCTAATTTTCCTTTAACAATTTCCTCTGTTGCTTTTAGAACTCTTTCATCTGTAGATTCTGGCAAAACAATCTTATTGTTTAAACTTTTAGCCTTTTCCCTAACTTCTGATATAAAACTCACTCGCTTACCTCCTAAAGTAATCAGTCCTTCTAGGTTTTTTTATCCTCACGGGAGTATTTTATCAGAAAAAAAAAATTTTTACAAGTAATTATAAACAGTTTTTAACTCTGGCTTTACAAAATCAATGTTACTAATCATTTAAGATCATTTTTTTGTCTATAAAATATAAAAAAAAGTTATTTATTACTCAAAAATTGCATCAATATACTCTTTGGGTTTAAAAGGTCTCAAATCCTCTATACCCTCTCCGACCCCTATAAATTTAATAGGTTTTTTAAGCTCCTCTGAGATTGCAAAGACGATTCCCCCCTTGGCTGTTCCGTCCAGTTTAGTAACTATAAACCCTGTTAACTTTGTTACCTCATTAAATACCTTTGCCTGATTCAGTCCGTTTTGCCCTGTAGTACCGTCTATGACAAGGATACTTTCGTAAGATGCGTTCCCTACATGTTTTTCTATTATCCTGTTTATCTTTTCCAGCTCTTTCATAAGATTATTTTTGTTGTGCAATCTTCCGGCAGTATCTATTATAGCCACATCTGCATTTCTGTTTTCTGCTGCCTTTAGTGTGTCAAAAACAACTGCACCTGGATCGGTACCCTGCTGGTGTTTTATGATCTCTGCACCTGCTCTTATTGTCCATTCTTCCAGCTGCTCTATAGCCGCTGCCCTGAAGGTATCTCCTGCACCGACGATTACTTTCTTTCCCTCTTTCGTCAGTTTTGAAGCTATTTTACCTATCGTAGTGGTTTTACCCACTCCGTTTACCCCTACCACAAGAATTACATTCAGTCCTGGCTTATCTATTTTCAGTTCGTTTCCTTCCTCTATTAAGAAGTCTTCCATTACATCCTTCAGTACTTCGTAGACATCCTTTGGATCTTTTATCCCCCTGGACCTTACCTCTTTTTCCAGAGCCCTTACTATTTTGAGAGTCATATCCATACCTATGTCAGACTGTATAAGCATTTCTTCTAGCTCTTCATACATCTCATCATCTATGACATTTCTCCCCAAAAAGAATCCTTTTACCTTTCCAAAAAAACCTTCTCTTGATTTTGTGAGCTTTTCTTTTAAAGATGTGAAAAAGCCCTTCTTTTTAGGCACCGGAATATCTTTCTTCTCTATTTTCTGTACTTCCACAACCTCTGGTTTCTCTGGCTCTTTTTCTACAGCAGGTTGTTTATCCTCTTCTGATTCCTCCTGAAAAAGTTCACTTTCAAGCTCTTCAGGTGCTTCCTCAGACTCTCTTTTCTCCCCTATAAATTCATCTTCAGTTACTTCCTCTATGACCTTCTTGACCTCTTGGGCTTCCTTTTCCTCAGAAATAATCTTTTCCTTCTCTATCTCCTCAGGAGTTTTTTCCTTCTTTTTACCAAATCCAAATATCTTCTTTAAAATCCCCATTTTTTCCTCCTAAACACTTATTTTACAAGGTTTTTAATAAATACTATCACATTTAATACCCATTTTCAAGATAAAGCAGCTCCCGAAACAGCCTAACACCCAATATTGTCTTCAGAAAAAAAGACCCCGCTTATGAGGTCAATTTTCAAAGCTTTATTCCTGTAAATGCATAAAAAACCATTGCCACAATGGCAAATGTCAACACTTTTATGGGACCGCCTTCCATAAATTTTGGGATTTCAAGGTATTCAAGTCTTTCATTTATACTGGCAAATATAAGACAAAATATAAAATAAAGAAATCCGGATATGAATATAGCTGCCAGATTATCTGTGTATCCCATATCAAAATTTATATTAAAAGCAGAAAGTATCAGGGTTATTTTTATAAGATCATCTATATCTCTTCTCTTATATTTTTTTCTGAAAATATTCTTAACTATCTCTCCCAGAAAAAAAACAGCAACCATTACTGTGAATAGCTTTCCTCCGGCTAAAAAATACGAAAGTGTGTATCCGATCCAAATAAACAAGATTATCGTCAGTGCCATTATCCCCAGTGTCTTTTCATCATTTCTGTCTTCACTATAGTGATCCACTGCATCATATCTTGAAAAAAATACATTTTCCGTGACAAATGCAGCCAGTACTATTCCCATTAAAACTCTAAACATCTTCCCCACCTCTCTTTAGCACTTTTCGAATAACTGCTGCTACTAAAGCAAATGAAAAGAGTATTCCCGGAGGCAGACTAAAAAATAGTACCGGTTCTGGAAAATATTCAAAGGCCTTTCTGATTCCCCACATACAAAGTCCGATAGTTATAAATGTAAAACTCACGTCTGCCACATCTTTCAAACCATTTTTCATATCCAGGTACATATAATAGTTCAAGATCACCACTATTAAAAGACGAGAAAATCTCTCTTCTCCCTGTTGAAATATCTCACCGGAAAAATGCATTAAAGCTGCAACCATCAAAAATGAAAAAATCATTAAATTATATCTATAATATCTGCCACTTATCAATTTTTTCTGGATAGTTCCATATAAAAAGAATACAGTTAGAAAAACAGTTTCCATAAGCCATACCTGGACTATCGTTAAAAGATTCCAGTTAGAAGCAAGAATAAGTATAAAAACCCCGCTTTTCAAGAGGAGTTCTCGGCCTCTTTTTATCATTTTGATTCACCTTCTTCCTCCCATTCAGAGTCACTGGCTCCTCCTTCTCCGTCTGTTTCCTCAGTGGTAGTGACAGTCGCTGTTGTTTCTTCTGCTTTTTCAGAGTTTTCATCACCCCATTCTGTATCTGTAGCTCCCCCTTCTCCGTCCAACTCTTCTTCTTGAGAATCTTCCTGAGAAAGGTTTTTACTTTTCATCAGTACTTCATGAAAGGTTTTATGAATATTTTTATAGGTATAAGTTGCTCCTGCGGCAGCATCCCTTTCCTTCTCAAATTTATAGCCCGTATCCATTCCTCGCCAATGCTCCATCCATTTTTCATCTTTTATATTAGCCCCTAGACCCTCGGTCTCACTGGATTCCAGTATTCTTACTCCTGCTATTTTTTCATCAGGTGTTATCCCCATAGCAAACTTTATCGTTTTATTTCCATATCCCTTTGCTTCTCCCAGAACCAGATAATATTTATTTTCAGATTCATCGTATGCAGGTATAAACACATACCCTTCATGATATATCCCTTCTTCATCTTCATATCTCAGATCCTTCTGGAAAATATAACTTTTCACCTGAGACATGAGTTTTTCCTCACGAACCTCTTTTCTCTTTTGGCTTATTTTATCAAGGCCTGTGAGAATAAATATCCCACTTACAAAAAGAATCACTACTGATAAAACTCCATATATTTTTTTCATATTCCTATCCTTTCCATATACCCTAGGTTCAGTATATTTATTTATAAGTGGAGCCAGCACATTTCCCAGAAGAATAGCATATCCTATTCCCACAGGATGAGAAGTATACTTTCTTATAAAAAAAGCACACGCTCCTACAAATATTGCAAAAACAGCCTTTCCATTTTCAGTTACAGGTCCGCTCACCATATCTGTGCACATATAGACAGCTCCGAAGATAAGACCTCCTGAAAGAATTGAAAGGACAGGGTCCTCTCCGTAAAAATAACTCAAAATACCACTTGTGGCCACCACCAGCAGAGGTACTTTCCATTTCAGTCTTTTTCTAAAACCAAGATATAAAAATCCAATGAGAATCGCTATTTTATTTATCTCACCCATTGAGCCCAATATCTCTTTTCCTGTAATAAGACTTTTATATAGTTCTGTCTTTCCACCCACATTTGCTGCGAGCCAGTCTGCACCCATATACTTTACTATGGGAAAAGCTGTCGCTCCGGCTGCACCATCAGCAGTGTGAAATTTATATAGAGTGCTTGGAAAAGATATCATCATAAATATTCTTCCCACAAGAGCGGGATTAAAAATATTTTCTCCTACTCCCCCATAGGCCATTTTTCCAGCCCCTATACCAAAAATACTTCCCAGGGCCACCATCCAGAGAGGAGTCATGTGTGGGATTATAAGTGCCAGGAGAAGAGTTGTCACCAGTCCGCTTCCGTCAAAAATACATTTCCATGATTTTTTCATTAATTTGGCCAGAATTCCTTCTGTCAAAAGACCGGTTATGATAGCTACCACCATTATTTTTACTGCGTTCCACCCAAAATAATATACTGCACTTATCATACAGGGAAGAAGAGCTATGACTACATCATACATTACCTTCTCTAAGGTATCTTTTTTTCTTATGTGAGGAGAATCACTTAGTTTATACACCTTTTTTCCCCTCCTTTAGTTTTTCCAGACCTAAAAATATAGATTTTACAATTGGTCTTTTAGTAGGACAAGCATACTCACAACAGCCACATTTTATACAACTGCTGAGGCTGTACCTCTTTTCCATTCTGCTATAGTCTTCTTTTCTTACCAGTTCCACATATCTGAGGGGCATAAGACCCATCGGGCAAACATCTACACAAGCTCCGCAGTTTATACAGGCCTTAGTCTCATATTCATTACATTCATCCTTCAGGAGAGCCAGTATTCCACCTGTCCCCTTTTTTAGGGCCTCCTCTTCTTCTGCGATGGTTCTTCCCATCATTGGACCACCCAAAAGAAGTTTATAAGTATTACTCCTGTCTATTCCTGCATAATCCAAAATATCTTTTATAGGTGTTCCTATCTTGGCTAAAATATTTTTAGGTTCCTTTATTCCCAGGCCAGATACAGTCACAACCCTTTCTACAAGAGGTTTTCCCCTATACATTCCCTCATAGAGAGCATACAGAGTCCCCACATTTATTACTATGAGTCCGTACTCCATGGGTATCTTATGTATAGGTACCTCTATATTCATCAGAGATTTTATAATCTGTTTTTCCCCTCCTTGGGGATATACACTTTCAAGAACTGCCACCTCTATTTTTCCAGTATTATCCAGATTTTTTTTTATTTTTTCAATTGCTTCTTTTTTGTTATCTTCCACTGCGATAATTACCCTGCTTATATTCATCAAATCAAAGAGCCTCTTTAGCGCAATCATAATTTCTGAGGTCTTTTCAATCATTATCCTGTTATCTGAATTGAGATAAGGTTCACATTCAGCTCCGTTTATTATTATCGTGTGAACCTTTTCATATTCATCAGCCTGAAATTTCATATGAGTTGGAAACATAGCTCCTCCCAGACCGCATATCCCCATCTCTCTTATAAAGGTTACAAATTTCAAAGCGTTTTTCCCACTTGATAATTTTATGTCATACCAGGGTTTTAGATCAATCCAATTATTTTTAAAGTCATTTTCCACAACTATAAATGTTTCATTATTTTCTTTTATAATCTCTTTGACATATCCAGACACCGGTGAATGTATGGCTACTGAAAGCATCGCTGTACATTTACCTATCTCCTGCCCCGCTTTCACATAGTCTCCTGCAGATACTATAGCAATAGCAGGAACCCCTATATGCTGGTGGAGGGATACTCTATACTCCTTTACCTCTGGCATTATCTCTATATTTTTATCTGATGTGAGTTCCTTCATCTCTTTAGGATGAACTCCCCCTCTTGGTTTAAATATTTTCATATTCCCCCCTTTCATGCCATCAATGGGATTTTTTTATGACAACAATATTATTCTATAATATAAAATTAATTCCTTTTTATTTATGCTCCCCTTTGGGAACTTTGACCTCTTTCAGATTTGTATTTATTACTAATAACTTTACATTTCTTTATTGCTTGTGTCAAGTTTTATATTTCAACTACTGATCTTATTTGGAAAATCAAAAAGACAGCCTGTCGACTGTCTTTTCCATTGTTTTTATTCTATACAAGTTTTTTTATAGCTTCTACCTTGTTTGTTCTCTCCCAAGGAAGATCTATATCTGTTCTTCCTATGTGACCGAAAGCCGCCAAGTCTTGATACTTAAAGTTTCCTGATCTCAGTTCCAAAGCTAGCTCTATTCCTCTAGGGCTAAGGTCAAATACTTTTTTTACTATCTCTGCCATTTTTATCTCTTCTATTTTACCTGTTCCGAAGGTATCTACTTTTACAGAAGTAGGCTCTACTAC
>NZ_JBFHGC010000006.1:0-16063 GCF_041583315.1 Ilyobacter sp.
AGTAGTTCTTGCTAAGGTTATGAACAAATTCCTAAAAGTTCCAATCAATCCACTGATCGGATCTGCAGGAGTATCTGCGGTACCAATGGCAGCAAGGGTATCACAGGTAGTAGGACAGAAAGCTGACCCGTCAAACTTCCTGTTAATGCATGCAATGGGACCAAACGTTGCAGGAGTAATAGGATCTGCAGTATCTGCAGGGGTACTTCTTTCACTATTTGGATAAATAATATTTATAAATAATAACCGAATTCCTTTTAAATAATCCCAGCCCAGAAAAACTTTGTTTTTTCTGGGCTGTGTGTATATTTAAAAGGTTTTTTTATTTTTAGGAAATTATTGGATTCATACGAATTCTGTTATTTTTTTGTCGAGATAAAAGTGACACCATAGAAATTAAGTAATTTTTTTTATAATTTAGAGAACTTTTTAACTATGAATACAAAGTCTAAACAGCAAAAGGAAACACAGGGTTTTTTCAGAAAAATATAGAATATATAGGAGGGGATTATTATGTGTGAAAAAAAACTTGAAGATAAAATCATGGAGCTATTACCAAAGACATCACTTTTTGGAGGGGTGAAGCTGGAAGAGATACATTTTTTTATAGAGAATCTTGTGGAAAAAAGATATAAAGCCGGAGAACATATATATGAAGAGGACGGATCTCCTGGAGATTCTTATCTTCTGCTGGACGGAGATGTAAAACTAACTGTAAACGGAAGGAGAGTGGACAAGTTTGGTCCGGGAACAGTTTTTGGAATAGACGCCACAATAGGAATCCAAAAACAGATTACCACTGCCACAGCTGAAACAGACATTATATTGGCAGTCATCCCTAAAATGACCCTCTATACCTTGTCACAAAAGAACCCGGAGCTGTTTGCCAAGCTTGTCCTGAATGTAGCCAGGGACCTCTCGAGAGCCCTTAAAGGTATGAAAGAGATAATACAAGACTATGAACTTCTGGAAGAAAAAAACTTATTGTGATACAAAAAAATCTATGAGCCAATAGAATACTTTTATAATCAAAACTTTTTAACTTGACAAATTTCAATAGGGAAGATATAATCTAAACATATTATGAACATTCCTAAGATTCACAGGATATTATTGTAACTGGGAGGGGTAAATATGTCACATCCAGTAACCTATGCACAACCGAATAAAAGATTTGTCATAAAAGGTATAAACGGAAATGATAAAACCAAGGCTAGGCTCATAGAAAGAGGATTTTGTATAGGAGAGAATCTTTGTATATTAAGAGATGACAGCGAGAATCTAATTATAGAGGTAAATAAAAGCAGATATGTAGTCAACTTTGGACTGGCAAGCAAAATAATGGTAGACGAAGCATAACAAAAAAACAGCTCTCACGAGCTGTACCTTTTTAAAAAAATACTTTGATTATCAAACTAAATTTATACATAGAATTGGAGGATACGGATGAAACTTACTGAACTGAAAAGAGGGGAAAAGGCAAAGATTATCAGAATAGGAAAAATCGGAGACCTGAAGAAAAGACTGGTGGATATGGGAGTAACTTCTGGGGAAACTATAAAACTAGAAAGAGATGCACCCCTTGGAGATCCTCAGCAATATATAATAAAAGGAACAGGAATAGCCATAAGAAAAGAAGATGCACAGAATATAGAAGTAGAAAAATAATAAAGCATAGAAAAGAGGAGAAGATACGAGATGATAAAAATAGCTTTTGCAGGAAATCCAAACGTAGGTAAATCAGCTCTTATAAACTCCATGGCGGGCTCGAAACTAAAAGTAGGAAACTGGCCCGGTGTTACAGTTGAAAAAAAAGAGGCTGAGTTTGAGTTTGAGGGGAAAAAAATACAGATGATAGACCTTCCTGGTGTGTACAGCCTGAGTCCTTATACTCTGGAGGAAAAGATCACCAGAGATTATATATTAAATGAAAATCCAGATGTAGTGATAAATGTAGTGGATTCTACAAATCTTGAAAGAAATCTATATCTTACAATGCTTTTAAAGGAACTGGGTAAACCTATGATAATGGCTCTTAACTTTCTAGATGAGTTTGAGAACTTAAACTACAAGTTAGATCTCAAAAAGTTTGAGGGACACCTGGAGATGGAAGCAATACACACAAGTGCCATAAAAAACAAAGGTATCAAAGAGCTTCTGGAAAAATCTCTGGCAGTAGCTGAAAAGCACAAGAAACAGAATCATATTAAATATGAACTCAGATTTGACAACTCAATAGAGAATGAACTTCAAAATATTAAATGTAAGATAAAAGAAGATGACAAGTTTATTCCTGTACTCAAAAAATACGCAGAAGATTTTGTATGTATCAAATTATTGGAAGAGGATTCGTATTTTGCAGAGGTTCTGAAAAATGAATATGAAATAGAGATTGATTCTGTATCAAAGGAAAATGTAGACAGAATAGAGAAAAAGTTTGATGAAGATGCAGAGACAGTACTTGCTGAGGGAAGATACGGGGCACTCAAAGGGATACTTGCCCAGACATTTACAACATCATTGAAATCCAGACTTGACTTTACAGACAAGGTGGACAAAATTCTTCTTAATAAATATCTCGGACTTCCCATATTCTTCTTTATAATATCGGGAATAATGGGAGTGGTATTCAACGGAAGCGGACCTTTTATTGACTGGGTAGACGGATTCATAGGTGACTATATAGGGAAATATGTGGCAATGGCAGTGGAAGGGACTCCAGACTGGCTTCATTCTCTTGTAACGGAGGGAATTATAGGCGGTGTAGGAGGAGTGCTGGTATTTGTTCCTCTCATGCTTTTCCTTTACTTTTTCTTAGCAGTTCTGGAAGAAAGCGGATATATGTCAAGAGTTGCTTTTCTCATGGACAAAATAATGAGGAAATTAGGATTAAACGGAAAGGCTTTTGTACCCATGGTACTAGGTTTCGGGTGTACAGTTCCTGCTATCTACGCTACCAGAACTCTAGAAGATGAACAGTCTAGAAAACTGACGGCCCTGATGGCGCCTTTCATGTCATGCGGAGCAAGACTTCCTGTATACGGTCTTTTTACAGCTGCATTTTTCGGAGCCCGTGCAGGAATGATAGTAATGAGCCTTTATGTGATGGGAATAATTGTAGCAGTACTTACAGGTATGTTTTTTAAAAATAATCCAAACTTTAAAGCAACAGACAAGGCTCTTTTGCTGGAACTTCCTCCTTACAGGGTTCCTAGTTTTAGAATGATATGGAGTTCTACAATTACAAGGACAGGATCTTATCTGAAAAAAGCCACTACTGTAATATTAGGGATTTTAATGCTTCTTTGGGCACTTATTTATTTTCCAAATAACGGAGATGCCGCAAATTCATATATGGCTAAATTTGGTAAGGTATTGGCTCCTATAATGAAGCCAACTGGTTTTGGAAACAGATGGGAAGCTGTAGCAGCTATAGCTCCTAGTATTGCCGCTAAAGAAGTAGTTGTAGGATTCATGGCACAGGTGCTTCCACAGGAAGAAAAAGCAAAGCAATTTTCACCAGAAGGTGATGAAATAGAAGATGAACCGACAACATTTGCAGAGGATACAATGGAACAGATAAAAGGCTTTGCAGTGGCATCAAAAGAATCTGTGATTTCCATGGTGAGTTTTGATGTAGCCAGTCTTTTTACACCTCCTAGTGCCGATGAGGTGGAAGAGGAAGGGACAGGAGTAGTAGGAGCCACTGCCAAACTGTGGGAAGGAGATCCGTTAGGACCTCTGAGAGCCTATTCATTCATGGTGTTTATACTCCTTGTTGTACCTTGCGTCGTTACTCTGGCGGCTATAAAACAGGAATTTGGAAATAAATTTATGTGGTTTACAATCCTGGTAATGACTGTGGTACCCTACATAGCTTCGACTCTTATTTTCCAAATAGGAAGATTATTTATTTAGGCCAAATTTCAGGGAGGAATAATATGAGAACAATTATAGTTATAGGGGTAGTTGCAGTGATTGCATTTTTTTCTCTGAGAAGTGTGGTAAAGATGCTGAAGGGTGAAAGCGGATGCGGATGCTCAAAAGACAGTAATTGTGCAATGAAAGATCACTGCTCTAGTAAAGATAAAAATAAAAAATAAATAAAATATGCAGCATGGCTGCATATTTTATTTAAAGATATACTTTGATAATCAAAAAATAAGAAAGACTGAATTTAGGTTGTTTTTAAGGATTGAGAATAAATCTTAAATTCATATAAAAAGGAGGGGAAACTGTGTGATAGCAATTATAGGCGGAGTAAAAGGTATAGAGAGGGAGTACAAAAATCTCATGGATGAACATAATTTAAGATGCAGAATTTATAACAAAACCTGTCCCTCTTTTGAGAAAAAAATAAAAAACTGTGAAGCCTGTATATTGTTTACCAATACAGTAAGCCACAAACTCTCTCTTTCATGTACAAAAATATGTAAAAAAAATAATATAAAACTTATAAGAGTCCATTCTAGCAGCCTAAACAAACTCAGAGAGAGTCTGTGTGAAATTTGTGGAGGATGCAGTTAAAAAAAAACGGAGGTGTTGAAGATGGAGGTATTTGTGCATCATATATATGAATATGAAAAGGGATTGAGAAACCTTGTGCTTCATACTGCTGAGAAAGAAAATCTTAAAATGATAATAAATAAACTGAGAAACAGAAAAATAAACTATGAAATCTATGAAATAGAAGGGAACAGAATAAATATATTTTTTGGGGCACAGGAGTGTATAGAGGTAATAAGAAGTATAGGGAAACAGTCGCTCACTGAATATACTTCTGAAGAAGACTTTATACTGGGGATCATGTTAGGTTATGACAGAAGAAGACAGTGTGAAAGATATTTAACCTTTAAACAAAAGAATAAAAAAACTGCATAAAGGGCAAAAAGCCCTTTTTTTTTTGGATTTTTTTTGAAACAAGATTTAAATAAAAAATAGAATTTTTAGGTATGAAGTCCTTTGAAAATTTTGAGTATAAAAATAGATTGTGAAATAGAGAAAAAGAAAAATCATTAATTTTAAAACTAAAAAAGAATTAGTTAACCTTATAAGCTGATTTAGTTAAAAAAATAACAAAGCGTTATGAAATAAATTTTGAGAGACTAAATATAAAGTTTTCCAAAGAGAATGTTTTAACTAATTGTTCCTTGACAAGGGTTTATAAAGAGGGTATATTGTAATTAAAATCAGTATTTTGGTTGATTTACTGTGAACATTTTTATTTTAAAAATAGGAGGTTTCAAATGTACGTAATCGATAAAGAAGCTTGTATCGCATGTGGAGCATGTGAAGGAACTTGCCCAGTATCAGCAATAGCTGCTGCAGACGGGAAATATGAAATATCAGACGCATGTATCGACTGTGGAGCATGTGCTGGAGTTTGTCCAGTAGAGTGTATCACTGCTCAGTAGTATTAAGAATACTAAAAAAATTTAAAAATAGGGGGTTTCAAATGTACGTAATCGATAAAGAAGCTTGTATCGCATGTGGAGCATGTGAAGGAACTTGTCCAGTATCAGCAATCTCTGCTGCTGCAGACGGGAAATATGAAATATCAGACGCTTGTGTAGACTGTGGAGCATGTGCTGGAGCATGTCCTGTAGATGCAATCGCAGGATAATTAATAATTAAAAAGAGCCTCTGGGCTCTTTTTTTTGTACATTAATATTTTAATAAAAGGAATTTTTGTATTATAAGTATATATTTTTAGTATAGAGTTAAATAAATTATAAAAAATCCTAAAGCTTATATTTTAAAAAGTATACTGACTTGAATCTATAAAAAATGTTGACATACAGAAAAGTATGGAATATACTCATACAGTAGAGTGTTTGAAGAGAACGGCTTCATAAGGCTCTTTAGGATTTTTATAGAATCAAATGATATCATTGGTAATTGTTAGAGATGACTTTTGTTAAGACTTTAACAGGCCAATACGAAGATTTAACTCTTTGTATTGGCCTGTTTTTTGTATATTTTGTTTTAGAATTTATTTAAACTGGAAATCTAAAAATATGATTAATCTGAAAAGGGAAGGTGATTAAATTGTTAAACAGAGTATTAGTGAAATTGGACAATGAAGGGGAAGTGAAGCATCTGGCAAGGTACAGTAAAGTGATCATGGAAAATTATCCAGAGGTGGAGATAGTAGGTCTCTTTATACATCCTGACATACAGGAGCATTCCTATAAGGAGTTTAGGGGTGTAGGGGGAGATTATGATATCAAAGAGGCAATGGATGAGCACGAACTGAAGATTGCAAAGATAACAGAAACAGAGAACAAAATAAGAGATGAATTTTTATCCTCGGTGGAAAAGGCAAGTTTTTATTCAAAGGAAGGAGATATACCTGAAGTATTGATGAATGAACTCAGGTTATTTGATATGGCACTGGTATCTAAAACAGAGAAAATAGGCCATGATTTGAGAGAGCTTTTGAAAAGTCACAATAAACCTATTATACTTGTCCCTGATTTAGAGAGTTATTCTCTTGATAGAATTTTAGTGGCTGATGACCAAGGCCTAGAAGTAAATAAATCTGTGTTTAAGTTTATGAGTATTTTCCAAAAGGTAGAGGAGTTTAAAGCAATCACGGTAGATATAAGTCAGGAAGAAGTAAAGGATCTGACTTTTTACATGGAGAGAATAGGTAAAAAAATAGATTATAATTTTGAAGAAGGGTCAGTGGACGAAATTATATTAAACTATTCAAAAGAGTGTGATATGTTGATCATGGGAAATCTAAAACGTTCTTTCATGGTTGAAAAATTAATAAGAAAAGGCGGAATAAAGGCACTGGAAGAGGTCAGAAAGCCGGTATTCATAGGTTAAAAAAGTTAGGAAAATAACAGGCAGACAAATATAAATCGGTTTTACATATAAAAATAACTTCTAAAAAATTGTTGACATAAAAAACTTTATGATTTATACTAGTACAGTAGAGGCTTAAAGAATACACTATGTGTAGGTTCTTTAAGAATTTTTTTAAAAAATAATATTTTGTTGGTAATTATTAGAGATGACTATTGTCAAGACTTTAATAGGCCAACACAAAGATCTTATCTTTGTGTTGGCCTATTTTTTGTTTTTCAATCGTAGGGATTTAGGGAGTAGATTCAACTGAACCTGGTACTAATAAAATAAAATAGAGAGTTAAAATTTGTAAAAAAATAATTAGCACCACAAATGATTTAGTACAAAAATTATATCATAAATTCATTTACAAGTTTATGAGGAGGTAATTAAATGAGGAAGTTTCCATGTACCATTTTGAGGGCTGGTACAAGTAAAGGGGTATTTTTCAATGAGAAGGATATGCCTAAGGATACGGAAAAGTGGGAAGAGTTTCTTCTAGATGTTATGGGGAGTCCGGATAAAAAACAGATAGATGGACTAGGAGGAGCTAATTCCCTTACCAGCAAGGTAGCCATAATAAAAAAATCAGAAAGAGAAGGTTTTGATGTAGATTATACATTTGCTCAGGTAAGCCTTACGGCTAAAAAAATAGATATGAAGGGGAACTGTGGAAACATTTCATCAGGTGTAGGTCCATTTGCAATCGATAGCGGCCTAGTAGAAGCTGTAGAACCTACCACTAAGGTAAGAATCTACAATACAAATACAGGAAAGGCAATCGAATCAGAAGTAAAGGTTTCAAATGGTATGTATGACCCAGACGGAGATACAAAAATACCAGGTGTACCTAACACAGGTTCTGTAGGATATCTGTCATTCTATGCACCTGAAGGGTCAGTAACAGGTAAGCTTCTTCCTACTGGAAATGCAGTGGACACCGTAGAAACTTCTATAGGAACGATAGATATATCTATCGTAGATGCTGCAAATCCATTGGTATTCATAAAGGCAGAGGATGTGGGTCTTAAAGGCGCAGAATTACATTATGAGTTTTCACAAGAAAAATTGGATCTTTTAGAAGAAATAAGGTCTATAGCTGCAGAATTGTGCGGATTTTCAAAGAAAGAAGATGCTACAAAAAATTCACCTGCAGTTCCGAAAACCACAGTTATATCAATACCTCAAGATTATAAGGATGAACCTGGAAATCTGTACAAAGCAGACGAAATGGACCTGGTGATCAGGATGATGTCTATGCAGAAACCACACCAGGCACTAGCTATAACAGGAGCGGTATGTACATGCCTAGCAGCTGCAACAGAAGGCACACTGGTGTCGAAAATAGCAAGGCCAAGTGAAGGCGGTAAACTGAGACTAGGGCATCCTGGAGGAGTAATGAATGCATACTCAGGAAAAGGTGACAACGAAGATGTCTATGTAAAAGTAGAGAGAACGGCAAGGCGTATCATGGAAGGTGTTGTTTACACAAGAGGAGATTATGAAGTTTAATAATCTTATATTCTTTAGCATAGTATAAAAAAATATTGAGGAGGATTATATGAAAAAAATAGTTTCTTTATTAATCGGATTGGTAACTGTATTATCTCTAGTAGGATGTGGCGGGAATCAAGGGAAATCATCTGAAAGTGCTGCTGATTATCCATCAAAACCTATCGAAATGATTATACCTTTCGGAGAGGGTGGAGCCAGTGACGTGTTCGCAAGAAAATTTGCTGAATTGATGGCTAAAGATATGCCACAGCCAATTCAGCCAGTGAACAAAAAAGGAAGTAGCGGACTTGTGGGGATGGTATATGCAGCTCAAAAGCCAGCCGACGGATATACACTTTTTGAAGTAACTCCATCTATGATAATCGCTGATGTTCTTGGGGTAAGTAAAGAAGTAAACTTCATGGAAGATTTTGAACCATTAGCAAGAATCCAGTCAGACATCTATGTACTGTGTCTTCCTGAAAATAGCAAATTTGGTTCTTTCGAAGATTTAGTAAAGTACGGACAAACTAACCCAGTTACTTTTGCAGGGGTAAGCCCAGGTGGTCTTGATGACCTTACACTTAACGCTCTTGCTGATGCAACAGGTGTAGATATAAGATTCATACCTTACAGATCTGGATCAGAAGTAAAGGCGGCAGTACTTGGTGGAGAGGTTGATATCTACTTAGACAAAATAGTTTCTGCTGTTAACTACATCAAAGACGGAAAAGTTAAGCCAGTTGTTGTACTTAATGAAGAAAGAATTACTCAAATAGATGAATTTAAAGATGTACCTACTACAGTTGAGCTAGGTTATGATGTAACAATAGGTTCTTGGAGAGGTTTTGTTGTTAAAAAGGGAACTCCTCAGGAAGTTAAAGATTATCTAATCGGAAAAATGAAAGCTGCTTATGATACAAAAGAGTACCAAGACTTTGCTGCTTTAAACCTAGTGGATATAAGACCTGGATACTTAGACGCTGAAGGGTTCTACAAACAGTGGGAAAAAGAGTTTTTAAAATTTGATGCTGTTGCAAAAAAAGTTGGATTGAAATAATTAATTTTATTTAGGATGTCTGTGTGCTCACAGACATCCTATCAAATATAAAGGAGTGAGGATGAAAAATGGGTGAAATAATTTTTCACATTTTCTTGATAGCTGTGATGGGTATTTTTTATAAAGAGTCACTAAGCATAAATACAGCACGTATGACTGATCCGATAGGACCGGCAGGATTCCCAAGAGTAATAATGATACTAGCGATTATACTGCTTGTAATATCTCTTATAAATGCTCTCAAGCATTATAAAGAAAACAAACCTAAAGAAAAAGAGAAGATAAAAGAGCTAGACCCTGGATTCTTAGCTTTATTAGCTGTAATTGTTTTCTTTGTTCTAACAGTTAATTTCATAGGATTCTGGTTCGGAGCTGTGATTATAATATCATCAGTTATGTGGATTCTTAATCAAAGAGAAATAAAGAAGATAGTTTTGGTAACACTGGTTGCCTCACTGGCATTTACTTTTGTTTTCGGTAAGATACTAAGTATACCATTGCCTAGAGGAATTGCTGTATTTGAAACTCTAAGTTATTTCATATATTAGAACGGAGGGGAAACAATGGATCTTTCTTTATTGATGCAAGCGTTAAAAATAATATTTATGCCGACAAACTTTTTGTTAGTTCTAGCCGGTATGACATTAGGAGTATTTTTCGGAGCTCTGCCTGGAATCAGTTCATCTATGGGTATAGTTTTAATGATACCTTTTACTTACTATATGGGAATCTATCCTTCTGTAATGCTACTTGTAGCACTATATGCAGGATCTGCTTACGGAGGTTCGATAACGGCAATACTATTTAACACTCCAGGAACAGCAGAATCAGTTGCTACCACTTTTGACGGATATCCAATGGCCCAGCAGGGTAAGGCCGGTAAGGCATTAGGGCTTGCCATGTCAGGTTCTGCTATCGGAGGTATATTCTCAGTATTGGTTATGCTTTTATTAGCACCGCTACTATCTAAGATAGCACTAAAAATTCAAAGTGCTGAGTACTTTGCACTGACACTACTAGGTATCGCATGTATATCTTCAGTTGGTTCTAAAAACCTTTCTAAGGCACTTATAACAGGACTTCTTGGGATACTAATAGCTCTGATGGGAATGGACCCGATGACCGGGGTATCAAGACTTACATTCGGTGAAATAAACTTCCTAAACGGTGTAGAATATATACCGATTATGATAGGATCTTTTGCAATGGCTGAAATCTTTAAACAGGTTATCAACAGAAAAGCCAAAGAAGAAACGCTGGACATGGGTAAAGATGTATCGCTGGAAAGTATAAAATTAAAAGATCTTTTAATCTATAAAACCACAATAATCAAATCTGCTATAATAGGTACTGCTGTAGGAATACTACCTGGTACAGGAGGATCGATAGCATCGATAGTTAGTTATGGTGAAGCTGCACGTTCTAGTAAGAATAAAGAGATGTTTGGTAAGGGAGCTGAAGAGGGAGTACTAGCACCGGAAACTGCAAACAATGCTGCCGGTGGAGGAGCTATGATACCTACTCTAGTTCTTGGTATACCTGGATCTCCAACTACTGCAATCATCCTAGCTGCACTTGTACTTCAAGGATTACAGCCTGGTCCGCAACTTATGACTGAGCAGCCATTACTTCTATACTGTGTATTCTTCTCGATGCTTATTGCAAGTATAGTTGTATTCTTCTCTGGAAGATATGCAGTAAAAGCTTTTGCGGCTATACTGAAGCTTCCGTACGGAATGATCGCTCCTATGATAGTTATGTTCTCGGTTATCGGTTCATATGCAATTTCAAATGATATGTTCCAAATCTGGGTAATGCTTACATTTGGTATTTTCGGATACTTTATGAAAAAATATAAGTTCTCTGCAGCTTCTCTCATACTTGGTATTGTACTAGGTAATATGATGGAAGAAACGTTCAGAAGACAGTTATTATTAACAAACGGAAGTTTTGCATCATTCTTCCAAAGACCAATAGCTGTTATCATATTCATAGCTGTAGCAGCGTTACTGTTATTCCCGGTTATCAGTGGAATGATAGAGAAGAAAAAAACAGCAGCAGTGGCTTAAATCTCCAAAATTATAAATGATATTTTTCCAAGGATACTACAAATCCATTTTTGAATAGTGGCAAATTCCAGTTTTCCTCCCGGAACGTTACTGGAAACAGAAAGGCTCTCTGAATGAAAACTTTAGAGAGCCTTTTTTAACAATTTTTAAATATATTTTTTAACTTTATATTATTTAAGATAAATACGCTACAGGAAGGTAGCCCGTCTTTTTATCATATTTAAATATTTTAAATTGATTGATGGATGCTAGATAGAAAAAAGTTTTAAAGTTCTAAAAGAGATGTATAATATGTATAGGGGATTAAGATTAAGTGATGAAGTTAAAAAGTTAAATTTTTTAATACTATGAGGTGTAAAAATGGATTTTATAAAAAAACTTATAAATTACAAAAAATCTATAGTAATATTTTTGACAGGTTTGATATTTGCTGTTTCACTGGCATTTACTATTTTAAAGAACTATGAAGATCTGAGGGATGCCCTTGTTTTAAACGAACAGAAACACCTGCTGACAATTGCAGATACAACTGCTAAAAGCATAGAATCCTATTTCCGTGGAGAGGAAAGATCTATCATGATTCTTGCCCAGGACAGGGGTTTTTTGAGAGATTTTGATTACTTAAAAAATAATGATGAAAGATACTCTGGTGAATCTCTAAAAATTTATTATAAAATAGGGGCTCCCAGAGTCCAATCAATACAGTTACTAGATCCTAAGGGGATAATTCTGGATGAATATCCCACTGAATCACAGGACAACATATCAAAGGATATATCTGATCTGGCAGATGTAAAAAAAATCATGGAGATAAGAGAGCACTCTTTAAGTAAAGTTTATTTTGAAAACGGAGAGCCTTATATATATATATTACAGCCTGTTTTTCTGAATGGTGAATTTAAAGGAATCATAAGGTGTCAGCTGAGCATCGACAATATATATAAAAAATTTATAGAAAATATAAAATCCGGGAGCAAAGGTTATGCTTCGGTAAAGGACAGGGAAGGAACTTTTCTCATGCATCCTAAGAGGAGTCAGATCGGAAACAATGTGATTGAGCTCAGAAAATCTCAATATCAGGATTACGACTGGTCAGAGCTCGAAGGACTTTTTGAAAAACAGAGGTCGGGGGAAAAAGGAGTGGAAGTATACCACTCTGTATGGGTTACAGATGATGAAACAAGTATGGTGAGAAAATTTAACGGATATGCTCCTGCACGTATAGGAGATACTTTCTGGATAGTCACAGTTTCTTCTGACTATGATGAAGTGGTGAGTATTATCAGAAAGAATTATTACTATACAGTTGCAATAGCAGTGCTGATAGTGCTGAGTATAAGTATATCAGCTGCTTACATATACAACATAAGGGAAAAGAAGGCCAAGCTAGAAGTCAAGTCACTGTATCTGGGGGAGGTAAAAAAACTAAATACAGAACTGGAAAAAGATATAGAGAAAAGAAAGTTGCTGGCAAAGGAACTTGTGAAAGCAAAAAATAAATACGAGGCCATGTTTAACAGCATAAATGACTGTGTATTTGTGGCAGATTTCAATAACAACTCCTTTGAAAATATACTTGAAGTAAATGAGAAGGTGCACAGCAGGCTGAAGTATTCACGAGATGAACTTCTGAAAATGAAGTATTCTGATATAGATATAGGCTTGTCAGAGAATGAGCTAAAAAAAATACTGGAAAAGATGCTAGACAAAAGATCTGTTTTGTATGAGACGGAGATAAAAACAAAATTTGACAAAAAAATACCTGTGGAAGTAAGTGCCAGATTATTTAAAATGGAAAACAGATACAGGGTAATACTCATATCAAGAGATATAACCAATAGAAAGCTACAGGAGGCAACTGTAAAAAGAAGTGAAGCCAGGTTTTTTAATATAGTAAATAAGCTGGCCGTTGATATGAAAGGAGAAGATTCAGATATAGCTAAAATACAGCTTGAAAAGAATGTAAACAATCAAAAGATACTTCTGAAGCTGGAAAAGATAAATATTGAACTGGAAAAAATGTTTAAGAAAGAGATGGACGAGAATAAAAAGAAAGAGGCACTTATGATCTATCAGTCAAGATATGCAGCCATGGGAGAGATGGTGGGTAATATAGCTCATCAATGGAGACAGCCTCTCAGTTCTTTATCCCTTATAATTTCAAATATAGAGGATTCTTTTTTTTACGGTGATGTGGACAAAGAGGATGTAGAGACTCTTTTTAAAAAATCAAGAATGCTCATAAATAAAATGTCTGAAACAATAGACGATTTCAGATATTTCTTTAAACCGAAAACTGATAAGGAAGAATTTTCTGTAAAAAATATCATAACATCCACAGTAGAGCTATTCAGCGAAAGGATGCAGCATAACGGGATAGTGTGTAGTATAACTTCGGAAGAGGACATAAAGATATGGGGTTATCCTAACCAGCTTTCTCAGGTAGTGCTCAACTTTTTAAATAATTCTGTGGATGCTCTCCTGGAAAACCGGGAGAGTGAAAGAAAGATAGGTATATTGATATCAGAAAAAGAAAATAAAACCATTATAGAGGTCAATGATAACGGCGGAGGAATACCTGAAGAGGTGATGGAGAAGATATTTGAACCATACTATTCCACCAAGGATGAAAAAAACGGAACTGGAATAGGCCTCTATATGTCTCAAATGATTATAGAAAAGAATTTCGGTGGGACAATCCATGTGAGCAACAAAAATGGCGGGGCATGTATGAAAATAATTATTCCTATGGGCGGTGAAAATAAAAATGCTTGATAAAACAAATTTACTTATTAAATGTAAAGTTCTGTATGTGGAAGATGATGAGATGCAGAGGGAAAATCTGAAAATATTCCTAAAAAGAAGAGTGGGGAAACTTTACCTGGCTGAAAATGGGGAGGAAGGTCTGAAACTCTTTAATGAACAGAATCCAGATATAGTAATAACAGACCTCAAAATGCCTGTCATGGACGGAATAGAGATGAGTAAAAAAATAAGAGAAAAAAATAAAAAAAGTGCAATAATAATAACCACAGCTTTTTCCGATGTGGAAACTGTACTAGGTGCCATGGACATAGGGATAGATAAATATATATTAAAACCTGTGGATACTGGAAAACTTGTGGAGGCCATGGAGGACAGTGCCCTTCGTCTGGCAGGAGAATCAGAAGATAATTTTGTACTGGATGACAAGATAATCTCTGATAAGAAAGAAAAACTGGAATATGAAAATAAACTCCAGATAAAAATAGCATATTTTATAAAGAGTAATACGGGTAAGGGACCTAAATCTGTAAAAGCCTTTATAAAGGGAAACCTTATAGAGATAGAGGCCAACGATCCTCTGACTATTTATGAGAAAAAACTACTGGAACAAAGTAAAAATAAAAGCCTTGTAAACTTCAGCAGAGAGGCTTTTTACAATGACAGAAAAGATGAGATAGAGAAAATAATTTTTGAAATACTGGGGGTAAAATGCAACCTGGAAAGAGTTACCATAGATTTTAAGAACAACAGAGATATACTGGTTATTTCAGTATAAATTAAAAAGATCTTCCCTTCTGGGAAGGTCTTTTTAATTGAATTTAATAGGGATGGATATTTAAATTAATAAGTTTGATAGAGGAAAGTTATTCTGATATTATATATAGATATTAAGGGGATAAAAAAAGGAGAAGTCAGATGTATAATGACAGAGACAGCTATTTTGAGATAGAAGAGTTTGAAAAAATGGGTATAGGGGCTGTATTTACAAACAAAAAATATGGGGATGTAAAAGAGATGTTTGTAATATCCCCAGAAAAAGATAAAAATATATCAGAATTTATGAAAAAATTTTCTATAGAAGGAAAAAAGCTGGTAGTTGGGAAACAGACCCATTCTAAAAATGTGGTAAACATAAAAAATGGAAGTCCTCTATACTTTGATGATGTAGACGGATTTGTGACTGACAGAAGAGATGTAGTCCTATTTACAGTTCACGCAGACTGTCTGCCGATATATTTCTATGACACTGAGAAAAAAGTCCTGGGACTATGTCACTCAGGTTGGAAAGGAAGTTATCTTCAGATAGGACAGGAGATACTGAAAAGTATGAAAGAAAACTACGGAAGCTCTGAAAAGAATATCCTGGCAGGGGTAGGAATCGGAGCAGGAAGATGCTGTTATCAAGTAGGAGAAGATTTTTACAGGGATTTTGAAGAAAAGTTTCCGCCTGATGTTATAGAGGCGTCTTTTGAAAGAAAATCCGACGGATGGTATTTTGACAACAGTGAATTTACATGTCTGATGCTGATAAAAAACGGAATTTCAAAAGAAAATATAGTGAAAAGCCAGGAGTGCACAGTCTGCAATGGCAGGTTTCATTCATACAGGAGAGAGGGAAAGGATGCGGGGAGAAATGGTGCATTTATCTACTTTAAAGGTTAAGGTTATTATATTTTTTCTGATAGCGGTCACAGGATGCAGTGCCTTACCTGAGGGTCGTAAATGGGAAGATGTCAGCTTTGTAATGTACCAGACGAGCAGGCTTAAAACCGGGGATATAATTGTAAAGAATAAAAAGTGGGACCCTCTTTCCTGGTAC
>NZ_JBFHGC010000007.1:0-15766 GCF_041583315.1 Ilyobacter sp.
ACTGTGGCTATGACACTTATTTCTACAGTGGGCGGAGCTTCCGGTCCTCTGTACGGGACAGCTTTTATGAAAAGTGCTGCTGCTGTAAAAGGCTTGGATACCATCGATTCCAAAGGCTTTTTGAATATACTCAAGGCATCGATAGAGGGTATCCAGATGAGAGGGAAAGCTGTAAAAGGTGAAAAAACAATCCTGGATTCACTGATCCCTGCATGTGAAGCCTATGAGAAATCCTTAAATGAGGATGAATCAGGAACAAAGGCCTTGGAACAGGCTGTAATCTCAGCTAAAGAAGGTGTGGAATATACAAAAACCATCAAAGCCACAAAGGGAAGAGCTAGTTATCTCGGAGACAGAAGTATCGGACATGCTGACCCCGGGGCTACATCTACCAAATTAATCTTAGAAGCAATCTTAGAAGTTTTGTAATTAGGAGGAATTCATGATAGGACTCATCATTGTATCTCACAACAGAAATTTAGGAGAAGAGATCATAAATCTGACTTCTGAAATGAAAAGTTATCCATTTAAGGTGGTAAACGGAAGCGGAACATCAGGAGATTACTACGGAACTGAGCCAAACATAATCCTTGAGGCAATAAAAGTAGCCGATGAAGGAGATGGAGCGGTAATTCTGTGTGATCTTGGAAGTGCTGTTATGAATGCCCAGATGTCCTTAGAATTTTTGGAGCCGGAGCAACAGGAAAGAATAATAATAGCCGATGCACCTATAGTGGAAGGGGCTCTTGTGGCAATGTCTGCAAACTGTCCCGGGATAAGTATAGGGGAATTGGTAGAGGAGATTGAAGAGAGCAGAGGTTTTTCAAAATTGGATTAACAATCAGAATAGTATAGGGGCTCTTCTTTGCAAGAGCCTCTTTTTTATATTAAAAAGCCTTCTAACAGCTTAGGAAAACTTCCCTAATCTGCTTAAGAAGGCTTAAAAAATATCAGAATAATTCATCTTTTTAAATATAAACTACTAGAATAATCTTGTTCATAAAACTACTTTTACTTCATTACTTTTTCAAGTATACCCTTTACTTCATCTCCGCCTTTTGACTGAACAAAAGATAAAATAATAGGGACAAACTTACCAACCATATCCCCACCTAGATCTAGATGTTTAAACCCGCTTGCAAGTCCCGCAAGATGTCCTGCTTTACCACCTAACATTGAAGTAAGACCTCCTAAAAGTCCGGCTTTTGGAGCTGAAGATACCAAGCTATCCACGTCAGGTACTGCACCTGCGACTTTACTAAATTCTTCAGTTTCCAATTTATCCTTTGCCATTTTAAATATAAGTCCTGATCCGCCTTTTGCTTGATCTTCAGTTACACCTAATTGGCTTGTCAACATTTCAATTAATTCCATATATTTCTCCCCCTTCATAGTTTAAATACAATCAATTTTCCGTCAAAAATAAATTATATAACAAAACCGACATTAAACTAAAAGTAAATGTTAATAAAGTATCTATATATATTTTATGAAGTAGGTTGAAAAAATCCTTTTAAATTAAAGAAAAAATAAAAAAAACAGCTATCTGACACCGATGCTGTTTTTTTAAGAATCATAATAACATTTTTATCAGCCAAACTTAGGTTTTATCTCTTCTTCCTCATCATATCTGAGGTCGATAAGCTCTGTATCACCTGTAATACCCTTTTCTTTCCCTTCCATAAAATAGCTCTTACCCTTTGGAACCGAGCAAAAAACCTGCTCTCCAGGCTGGATTATCTGCGCTTCCTGGATATAGACTGCCCCACTCACAAAGTCTAATACCCTCTGAGAATTTTTAGCATCCATTTTTGAGAGATTAATGTGAACTATTCTCTCTTTTCTGATATGCTCTACTATATTCATACACTCTTCAAATTTTTCCGGTTTTAGAAATACTATATCAAAATTCATAGGCTGTCTCCTTTTAATACATAGTTCTTATTTTATATATTAATATTTTTATTTGAAAATTACAAGTGAAGACAGCATTTAATTTATTATTTGAATTCCATCTTCTATGATTTTTTTCTCAATGTACTCATTTTCTAACTGCTCTGGAATAAAATTTTCTTTATTTATAAATTTCTCTCTGAGGTTAAGTATCTCTTTTTCCACCTGTTCTCTGTATACATTATTACCTGCCATACCAGTGGGCAGAGTATTCAAGAGTTTTAATGAAATCATCCCCATCTCAGGTCTAAGCTCGTGCTTCCCAAGACCTGCTGTGATAAATCTTAGTCCTTGATGAATGACTATCCCTTTACTGGCATAAGCTAGTCCGTTTGACGGGTCATCTATTGTTTTCAATATGCCGTTTATATCCAAAAATCTATTGGCTATAACAAGCGGTTCCTCACTGTAAAGTCTCCCCATATTATACATTCTGTAAGTCATATCAATCTTTCTTACGTGATAAAATGGCAGAGTTAAAAGAGACATCTCTTCAAGTTTAATATAAAGAAGGCCGTCTGTCCCAAGGATTTCTGAAACCTCTATGGGGTGAATTATAGCAAGTTGCCCTCCGTCAGTTATCCCCTCATTGAGGAGAAGTTCGTCCGTTTCTTGTAACGTCTGAACTTCATATCCCTTCGGGTTTTCTCTAAAAGCGGCATATACTACGTCACGTAGCACCTGTGCCCCTAGCACATCATTTGTCATGTTGTCTATAGGCAGAATGGCCAGCTTTGCAGGAGGGGTCTTTGTCTCGCTCCTGAGCACCATTCTCCTGCTGCTGCATCCTGTAAAAAAAATCAGGAGAAGGATAGTTATCGATACTCCTCTTCTCATAAAAGCACCCTATCTTCTTATCTTTACAACTGCCGGAAGTTCAAATTTTTCTCCGTCAAAAATTGCAATAGATGCATCTTCGCCCATGTAGTCTACTATTTTAGCAGTCCCTATTTCTTCCTCTATATATCCCAGAAATTCTCCTTCAAACTCTATCTTCTCTCCTTGTTTGAAAACATCTAATTTAGTTCCTAATTCCAGATTACTCATCTTTCCGGAATTAATTATTATTTTGTTTGAATAGGCCTTTGCTACTTTTGCACTCCAAGGAGTTTTATCTATTCTGTCGATTATATTTTCCATGGAATTGATTGTAGCAGCTCTAAATGCTTCCTGTTCCAGACTTTCATCATAACCTCCAGAAGTCCCAACTCCCAAGGTAGTTCCGTATTTTACAGTGGAGTACCCTTCTCCCAGTTCACTCCATACTTTACCAGTCCTCACATCAATTACTTTTAGATCGATTGCTACTTCTGCCCTCTGTTCTTTTGATTTGGATATTATCTTGCTTGAGCCAGTTGTATTTACAGCATATTTTGTGATAGATCCCACAATTACATACTCAGCATCTAAAAACTGCTGCTGACCTGCGATACTGCCCTGTCCAAGTGCATTTGAGAATTCAGTTTCTTCCATTACAGAATCAAGATCCTCTCTTTCCAAAACTATAAATCTGTTTGTTTTAGAAAATTCAGATATAAGGACATCTTTCGCTATATCCCCAAGTCTCTTATTACCAAACCTTGTTTCATTTTTTACCTTTCCGATGACTATTTTTCTTTTGGGTCCAGGCTGAGCTTTGGCTTCATCATACTCTCTCAGCTTTTGAATTTTATCATCTTTTTTTACACTGCTGGTTGTTTTACCGCAACCTGCTAAAGTTAACAACATTAGAAAAACTGCAAAAAACTTTTTCATATTCCTTCCCCCTTAGAGCATTGCTGTTACTTTTTCTATTATTTCCTTTTCTGACAAATCACTTGTGAATCCTGCTGCTTTTATATGTCCTCCCCCACCGAAAATTTTTGCAATGGCATTGACATCCTTGTCATGTTTACTTCTCATGCTTCCCTTTATCTTGCCTTTCTCATCTTCCCTCATAAACAAAGATACCTCAGAACCTTCGTAAGAATTAATAAGTTCCACCAGCCCCTCTGACTCCTCTCTTTTAGCTCCCAGTTCTTTTAGAGTATCCTGAGATATAAACAGATGCACAAGTTTTTTTTCAGGAACATATATCATATCTTCCAGAGCCTTTCCCATTAATCTAAGAGTAGACATGCTCTTGCTGTTGTAAAACTCTCTCACAATTTTGGAATTATCCACTCCTTTTTCAAGGAGATCACTGGCCAGAAGGAATGTGTCCTTTGTGACATTGGAGTGTGCAAAATTTCCAGTGTCATTTACCACTCCGGTGTAAATGGCTTCCCCTATAACCGTATCTATTTCTATATCCATCTTTTTTATAAATTTGTATATTATCTCAGAAGTAGAAGATATATTTTCAATACAGTTTATATCTCCGTATTCAGTGTTACTTGTATGATGATCTATATTTATTATATAGCTGTCCTCTCCTATGAGCCTTTCTACGCTTCCTATTCTTTCTTTATTGGCAGAATCAAGACAGATAACGAGGTCAAATTTGTACTTGCTTTCAACATTCTTTATGTTTTCAATCATTTCCGTTCCCTTTAGAAATTTCAGATTACCAGGAACGTTGTCCTCCAATACAATCCTTACCACCTTATCCATATAATTTTCATCTAAGCCACTCTGAATCCTGTTGTATTTATTCAGGGCCAGAAAAAGAGCAAGTCCAGACCCGAGAGCGTCTCCGTCTGGATTTATATGAGAGGTTAGAAGAATCCTTTCGGAATTTTTTATTTTGTCAATTATCTCGTTGTAAATATTCATTTATCCTCCTCAATTTTTAAGAAATATTATTCCTAAAAAGATATTATATCTATTTTATTTTTTATAAAAAGCTTTGCTGTTACTCCGTCACCATCTATTAACTTTCCTGTAAAATCACCACTATAAATTTTATTAAACCCGCAAGAAGGACTTTTCCCCTTCATTAAAGCTAAAAAGCAGTTGTTTTTTATTGCTTTTTCCAGAGCCAATAAGGCCCCCTTATTAAATTCCGATGTTATATCTATATTTTCTTTTGTGAATACCCTGTTATTTTTTATCTCTGCAGGAGTTCGGGGGATTCCCAAGCCTCCCATTACTTCAGGGCATACAAGAATATAATCTACTCTGTCACCAAGTTTTAAAAGCAGTTCATTTTTGTTATTACCGCCTTTATAGTTACAGTTTTTTCCAAGGAGGCACGAACTTATGACAATCTTTGGAATCACTTTCTTTATTTTACAGCTGTCCCTCTTCATGTATTTTAAAAGAAGTTCTCTGTGGGAATAAATTTCATACATTGGTTTTAATACAAAATTTCTGTCCCTGTATCTGAGATGTGGTATTGTGAGTCCCTCTATACTTATATTCAGATCACCATAAAAAATTATATCTATATCAATAGTCCTAGGCCCCCATCTGAGCTCTCTCTTTCTGTCGAGCTCATGTTCTATCCTCTGAAGGGTTCTCAACAACTCAAAGGGAAGCAGGGTTGTCCTTATCTCTAAGGCTATGTTATAAAAACTATCCTGTTCTTTCACTCCCCAGGGATCAGTTTCATAAAAAGAGGATATTTTACTTATTCTTACTCCCTTTGTGATATTTATCCTTTGAATTGCAGAAACAATATAATAAAGTTTATTTCCCATATTGGACCCGAGACTTAAATAGGCCAGAGTTTCCTTAGGCATTTTTACTTCTCTCTATCTCCACTCCTACATAGTCAAAGTGACCGGGTATAGGGGCTTCTGGTTTTTTTATTCTCACTTTTATTCCTGTTATATCAAAGTTTTCTAGAATATCTGTGGCCACAGCCTCTGCCAGTGCCTCTATAAGCTTGTAGCTTTTCCCTCTGGCAATAGTTTCCACCCTCTCATATATCTCTGCATAGCTCACACTTTTTGTCAGATCATCTGTTATACCAGCTTCTCTAAGGGATTTATTGATCTCTATATCTACAAAAAATTTCTGTCCCAATACATTTTCTTCTGACAAGACTCCGTGATATCCGTAAAAAGCCATATTTTTTATTATTATTTTATCCATTTTACCACTTCCATTATTTTATTGGAGTAAATCCTTCGCCTAGCACCTCATATACTTCTGACACTATTACAAAGGCTTCTGGATCTACTGCTTTGATGTGTTCTCTCAAATCATGTATTTTTTTATTTCTCATTACAGTCATTATCATTTTTCTGTCTTTATTTGTGTATAGCCCCTCTATATCCATTCCGTTTCCTGTACTGTCCAGATCGTTGATTATTATACTCCTTATTTCGGTATATTTATCGCTTATAATATATACCATTTTACTGTAGCTTACACCTTCAAAGACTTTGTTTATTACTACCCCTATAGCATAAAGAGTTATTATGGCATAGAGAGCTTTTTCAAAACCAAAGACCATAGCTGCAATTGAAACTATAATGATATCCACCGCCATCATAGAATATCCCATTGAAACCTTAAGATACTTATTTATGATCTGGGCAAGGATATCTGTCCCTCCTGTGCTGCCTCCGAATTTCATTATTATTCCTACACCGAACCCAACAAGAAGTCCCCCGTATATTGTGGCAAGAAACAGATTTCCGCCCTTTGCAAAATCTATAAGAGTATCTATGTGGGGAAATAGATAATTTAAAAGATCCACATAAACAGACAGCAAGACAGTTCCAAGAAAAGTCTTAAATCCATAAGCTTTCCCAAAAATCTTTAGACCTATAAGAAATATAGGTACATTTAAAAAAAGCATAGTCATACCTACAGGTGATCCCCATATTGAATTTATTATGATGGCCAGACCTGACACGCCTCCTGGTGCTATCCTCGCCGGTGTCAGAAAAAAAGCTATTCCGGCTGCAGTAATCAAAGAACCTAGATTAACTACAAAATAATCTATAAAAATGTTTTTTCTTTTTCTTTTCATAGTTTTCCCTTTCTAAAATTTAGGCTTAATTTTCTTGAAAATCCAGAATCCTTTTTTCCTCCTCTGTAAATCTGCTAAAACTTTCCTTATATGCCTTCTCAGGGTCATGACCCAATTTTTTTGCCATGAGATTCATTGTAGCTACCTCCACCATGGCAGCGGCGTTACGTCCTGACGATATATAGAGCTCTGCCTTATGCACAGACCTTTCGAGAAGTTCAATGTTTCCTCCTGAGTATTTTGTCGAAGTAAGATACTCATCAGATTTCAGCTCTTTCAGTTCTAATATGGCATCTAGTCTTTTTGTCAGCCTTACTGAACCTAGTCCATAGAGAGCCTTTATGTCAATTATTCCAAGCCCTCTTATCTCCATAAAGTGAGGTAATTTTGCAGCTCTTCCTATAATATCCCCGCTGGGATGTTTTATAAATTTTACCATGTCATCTGCTATAAGTCTGTGCCCTCTGTGTATCAATTCAAGAGCTGTCTCACTTTTACCTATTCCGCTTTTACCTGTGAGGAGCACTCCAAATCCGTACATCTCCACAAATACACCGTGTAATGTTATAGAAGGAGCAAAATAGGTCTCAAGAAAGGAGTTAAAGTCCGCTATAATCTGGCTGGTCTTGCTTTTATTGGAACGAAGAAGAATTCTACCTTTTTTCTTTACTGCATCTATAAAATACTCAGGTAAATCATCGATTTTAGAAAGAATTATTGCAGGAAAATCATAATTAAGGTAAGTCTCAAGATTTTTATTCCTAGTCTCTTCATCTAAGCTTTCTAAATATCTAAACTCTCCTTCTGAAAAAACTTGGAGTCTGTCTGGCCCGTCTTCTTCTATCATGTCATAGTAACCTGAAAGAGCCAATGCAGGCCTGTGAATACTGGTTTTGTAGATAAAAGCTGAATCTAGCTTATCTTCTCCGCATAATACTTCTAAATTAAAAGTTTTCTTTAAATCATTAACTGATAGAGATATATGATTTTTCATACTTTCCTCTCCCTGATTTTTCTTTTTATTTTCTAAAATAAGTTTTTTAGTTTCATTTAAAAAATATTCCGCCGAATTAACTCCGGATTTTTTTAATCTGTGATTTATTGCCGCTGTCTCCAAAATAACTGCCAGATTTCTTCCTTTACGTACAGGGAGAGTCAGTTTTTGTATTTTTATTCCCAGAAAATCTTCAAAAACCTGATCCAGTCCAAGTCTGTCGTAAAACTTCTTTACATCCCATCTCTCCAGGTTCACAAGTAGATTTATCTGCTTTTCCTTCCTGGTAGATCCCAGGCCAAAGGCATCGGTAAGATCTATCTTTCCGCCACCCTTATGAACCAAAAAGAAATGTTCATCAGGAGAAGATTTATCAAATCTGTTTTCGCCTATAAGATGATCGTCTCCAGTTCTTTTTAAAATGACATTGTCATCAGTTATAAATTTATGACCTCTTTCTATGAGCTCGATGGCAACACCCTGTTTTGTATCTTCATCCCCTGTAATAAGAATACCAATACCAAAGATCTCCAAGAGTATATGATCATTCAGCATCATTTCCGGAGCAAGTTTTTTTTGGAGAAAATATTTCATATCCCTTATAAATACACTGGTACTCTGTTTGGTTTTAAAAAGACTTTTATTATTTTCCCCAGCTATTCTCAGAAACTCATCTTCTATGGTATCTGTATCACACAGTATTATTCCGGGAAAAGAGTAGGAAAAATATTTATTTAAAATTTCAACTCTCTTATCAACATCGAGTTTCTTTAGATAGGTCATCTCCTCTTTTCCAAAAATCTGAATATAAGAATCTAAAATTTCTGAATTTTTATCAAAAAAACCTGTAAGTTCTGACCCTGATCTGTTTATATTCGGGGCTGTCATCTGATAGTCCAGATTTCCTTCATATATAACTTCGAGCTGAAATTCTGATACTATCTCACTTATAGATACGGATTTATGAGCGATTATTCTATTATTCAACTATCACAACTCCTTTCTCTTCCAGTTTTTCTTTTTTCAACTTTTCAAGGGCAAGTTTATAATTCTTATCTTCAAAAAAATTTTCTTTTCTTATAAGAAAATTTTTTCTGATTTCATCGGTCAATCTCTCTTTTTTCTCTGACCTCTTTGCTATATCGACTTTACATTTAGAATAAACTGATTTAAATAAATATACCGGAGCAGTTACCAAAAATAGCAACAATATAATCCTAAAAAACACTTTTCTTTTTTTCAAAATTAAGCCTCCTGCTTAAATCTGCTCAAAAGATAAAAAGAGCCGCATACCACTATGACTTTTTTGTTCATAGATACTGCCTTTTCATAAGCAGTTTTTATATTATTTTCCACAACTGATGATTTGAAGGAGTCAGTATATTTTCTGAGTTCTTCTCCTTTTTGACCCCTTTTAAACATCTCAAGAGAAGTAAGAATAACCGTATCAGAAAACCCTCTGATCTCTCTCATAATATTCTCTATATCCTTGTCTTCCAAAACTGAAACCACAGTCACAACTTCTTCTGGAGTAAATGAAATATTTATGTTTTCTTTTAGTTTCTCAGCTGCATCTGGATTATGAGCCCCGTCTAAGATTACGAACGGATTCCTGCTGTAGACTTCGAATCTTCCGGGCCACCTGACTTTAGGTGCAGCCCTCTGTATGATCTCGTCATCTATACCGAGAATTTTCAGAGTTTCATAGGCACATAAAAAATTTGACACCTGATACTCTCCGAAAAGTGAGAAAGAGTATCTTTTGTTTTCTATTTTTATATCTGTCATAAAATTCTCTTTATCGAGGACATACTCTATATTTTTATACTTCTCTTTGACGTCAATAAAGTTTTCAGTCTCATTTTTTATGGCTCGTATAAAATCTTTATTATTATCCCCCACTACGACTTTACTGGTCTTTTTTATTATCCCGGCTTTTTCCCTGGAAATATCATATATGTTGTCTCCGAGAAATCCCACATGATCTAAGGTTACATTTGTTATTACCGCGACTTCAGAATTTACAACATTGGTGGCATCATATCTACCGCCCATTCCAGTCTCTAAGACCACATATTCGCTTTTTTTATCTGCAAAGTATAAAAACATCATCGCTGTAGTCATTTCAAAAAAAGTTGCCTTAATCTTCTTTTTTTCTACAACATTTTTTACCCTGAGATAATAGCTGCAGATCTCCTGGTCTGATATTTCCTTTCCGTCAAATTGTATTCTTTCATTGAAACGTATTATATGAGGAGAGGTAAACTTCCCTACTCTATACCCTGCCTCTATAAGCCCTGCCTCTATAGTTGTGGCTGTAGACCCCTTCCCGTTGGTTCCGGCTATATGGATGACCCTGTACTTGTCCTGTGGGTTTCCGAGAGCCTCACACATTCTCTCGATGTTTTCCAGTCCCAGCTTTATGCCAAACATAGAATAGGAATAAAGTTCCTCTAATATTTTCTCCGTATCCATGATTATCCCGTCCTTTAGATTCTGTCCAGTATCCCCTCTAGAATCTCCTTTGAATTCTTTGCAGCCAGATGAACAAATTCAGCAAAGTCAACATCTGCATCGTGATTTGCCTTGTCCGATATAGATCTTAAAACAAGGAAAGGAGTATTAAACAGATAACACACATGTGCTACAGCTGCTCCTTCCATCTCTGTACACTCTCCGTTGAAAGTATCTCTCAGCCACTGTATCTTTTCCACTGAAGCCACAAACTGATCTCCGCTAAGGATTCTTCCTGCCCATACTTTTTCTCTTCCGAATTTTTCCACGGCTACCTCTTCTGCGATATTTTTAAGAGACTCATCTGCCTTGAATACAGAATTATCCATTCTAGGTATCACACCGTGATCACTTCCAAAGGCAGTTGTATCAAAATCATGCTGGATAAGCTCTGTAGAAACCACTATATCCCCTACCTCTATAGCCGGATTTACTCCTCCTGCCACTCCTGTAAATATAATCTTATCCACCTTGTAGTGGTCTATCAGAAGAGTTGTACAGATAGCAGCATTTACCTTTCCTATGCCGCATTCTACAAGAACTACATCCTTTCCTCTTAATTTTCCTCTATAAAAAGTCAGGTTTACCTTTTTTTCCTCCTGAATATTCTCCATAACTTCCTTTAGTTCTATTATTTCTTCATTCATTGCACCTATTATTCCTATCAACATTTCCCCTCCGCATTCTTATATTTTTATTTTCTCAATTTCATTGATTTTCAACAGAATTTTTCAAAAAAATTATAACATATACACTACCTTTAAGCAATTATTAAGGGGATTTTATTGACTTTGTATTTGGTAAAAAGTATACTTCCCATAGGAAGGGGGGAGAGTCTCATGAAAAAGCTTATTTTTTCAATAATCATACTTTTTCTTGCTGCTGCATGCTCTAGTGTAGATTATTCTGAAAACAAAAAATATCCCGACTGGGTACTCAGACCAAGCTACAAAAATGGTATTGCAGGGGTAGGTTCATCAAAGATTACAGAATTGGGCTTTGACTTTGCAAGGAAGGAAGCCATGGCAAATGCAAGAGCTGATCTTGCCAGGCAGATTGGTATCAAAGTCAATTCTACTTTAAAATCCTATACCGCCAAAGCAGGGGTCGGGGACAATGCCGCTGTGGACAAAATGGTGGAAGAGATTTACGAAGACATAGTTACTCAGGATCTTTTCAATTCAAGAATTACAGAGGCTTGGGAAAATCCACAAGGAGAATTCTACGTTCTCATGGTTATTGATAATGAAGATATAATAAGGTCAGCTGAAAAAGCCATAAGCAATATCGATATGTCTGCAAATCCGGAACTTATTAAATTAAAGGCCGATGATGCAGAGAACAGACTTCATCAGGAACTGAAAAACTTTTTCAATTAGTATAGGGGGGCCGATAGGCCCTTTTAATTATTACCAGCTTTAAATAGTCAAAATAATTTATAGGAAAGGATGATTGCAATGAAAAAAATTATAATTTTTATTTTTACCATAGCTTTATTTACCCTGGCTTTTGGAAAAGATATAACCGGAACAGGATATGGTTCCACCGAAATAGAAGCCAGAGAAAATGCACTAAATGACCTTTCTCAGCAGATAAAAGTAACAGTGGAGAGCAACTACTCCAGTGAGAACACTTTTAAAAACGGAGAAGTCGGAAAAAATCTGAAAAACAATGTAAATCTTTTTTCCAGAAACGAACTTTTAGGGGTTGAATATAAGGTAAAAAAATATTTCCTCAGAAAAAAATATCGAGTACGTGCCTTTATAACTGATAAAAAACTTCCACTCTATGAAAACAAAACAGAGTCTCTTAAAAATCAGATTTATTTAAACATGTCAAAAATTGAAAAAACTGACAGTCTGCCTCAGAAAAAGGAACTTCTAGAAAAAAGCATATCCGATTTTGAACTTTATGATGGCTATAAAAACATGGCCTCTATACTGGGAAGTAAAAAAACTTTTGCTATTCAGTACACCCAGGCCCAGTTAAAAAGTCAGCTCAGCAATATCAATGCAATATTAGATGCACCGAGAATAGTTTTTGTATCTGTTACCGGAGATTTTCCAGCTGAATCTTACAATTATATAAAAAACAGGTCTGATGACCTTATAACCAAGATTTTTCAGAGTTCTACTAAAAAATTAGCCATTGTTAGTGAGATGGATGAAAGTGTAAACACAGTTTTCAACATCAATGTCAATTCCTATGTCATTGATAAAAAGGAACCTATTCTCTATAATAATAAGCCAATAACAAAAGAAAGATTTGAAGCTTTTATAAACCTGTCTATCACAGCACAGAACAAAGAGATGGACTCATATATTATCAGTAAGACTGCATCTGCTAATTCTTACGATGTAAACTCCAGAAAATCTGCCATGTACAAGGCAATAGATCTTCTCTTTAAAAAAGAGGAAGAGGAGCTGAAAAACAGTTTTTCATTTTAAACAAAAAAAACCGGATAACCCGGTTTTTTTTGTTTAAACTTATTTTATTTTTATAAGGTTGTCAGTATCTCAGGCCCATCAGGGGTAATAGCTATAGAGTGCTCATACTGCACACAGATACTTCCGTCTATTGTTCTGGCTGTCCAGCCGTCAGAATCTATTTTTGATTTCCAGTGTCCCAGTGTAATCATTGGTTCTATTGCGATAGTCATACCATTTTTCAGCATGGGACCGGTTTTAGGTTCTCCCACATGAAGTATTTCCGGTTCTTCCCAAAGAGTGCTTCCTACTCCGTGTCCTGCAAATTCTACAACTATACCGTAACCCTTAGGTCTCACATATTTTTCTATGGCATCCCCTATATCTCCTATATAGTTACCTTCTACAGCCTGTTCGATCCCCTTTAACAGGGCTTCTAAGGTGGTGTCCATAAGATCCTTTATCTCCTGGCTCACATCTCCTACAGCATATGACCACGCTGAATCTCCGTGAAATCCATTGTACAGAGCCCCTATATCTATCGTTATCACGTCTCCGTCTTTCAGAGGAACGTTATTTGGCATCCCGTGACATATCACATCATTAGGAGCTGCACAGGTTGAAAAAGGAAAACCATGATACCCCTTAAAACTTGGTATAGCCCCTTTTTCCCTTATATAATTTTCAACCATTTCATCTATTTCAAGAGTGGTCACCCCGGGTTTTATCATTTTTTTGATCAACCCGTGACATTCTGCCACTATTCTCCCTGCCTCTCTCATAATAGCTATCTCTTCTTTAGTTTTTAATATAATCAACTTATACCTCCCAAAATTTCAATTGTTCCTCTAAGTTTACTCTTAAATAGCAATAATTTCAACCATTACAAAGGAGATATTGTCATTACCTCTTTTTTTACACTTTTTCAAAATTTCTTCTGCTCCTGTTTTTAGGTCTTTAGAAACAGCCTTTTCCATCTCACTGAAAGAGAGTTCCTCCCACACACCGTCACTTGAGATAAAAAACTTATCCCCTTTTTTTATCTCCATCTCTGCAAGATAAGATTGGAATTCATCTGCTCCGGCAATCAAAGCAGAAGTGACGATATTTTTTCTAGGATGTCCCCTTATCCAGTCATGCATCTCACCTTCACTTTGAAATGCCTCTTTTTTCATGAGTTCCCATACGAGAGAGTGATCATCTGTCACTCTTACGAGCTTTTGCCTCATAAAGTAAGTTCTGCTGTCCCCTATATTAAAAATAATCCCAATATTTTTCTTTAGATAGACTCCTGTCAGCACTGTACCCATTCCCAGAAGTTCCGGTTTGTGAACAGCCATATCATTTAGTCCGGCATTAGCCAGTTCAAATATATTTTTAAGTTCATTTTTTTCATTTACCCTCGTATTTTTTAAGAACTCCAGTACTGTATGACTTGCAATCTCACCACCGGTATGCCCTCCCAGGCCATCTGCCACAGAAAAGAATCCATCCTCCATGTTTATTTCTCTTATTTTAAAATCTTCAAAATCTGATTCTGAAAATATTTCATCATAAATTAACACAGAGTCCTCGTTGTTCTCTCTGCTGTTTCCTATCCCTGTATAGTATGCTACACGAATTTTCATTATAATCCCCCCTGTTATATTTATATTAAATATGGGAATTAATATTCCTGCTAAATTTGATACAACTTTTTACATATGTAACAGATATAAAAAAACCGCCGAAATCAGCGGTTTTTCAGATTACTTCTTCCTACCCTCTTGTATCTGACCATTTTTGTATACTGTCATGAGCTCCTTCAAGTCATCTATCTGAGAGAGTAGTTTTTTACCTATATCAGTATCTCCCACTGTTTTTCTGTTTGTCTTCTGCAGGACATCTATATTAGAATTTATTTTTACTCCTTCTCTTACTATCTCATCCTCAGAAGTAAAAGGATGATGGGATACAAGTCTCAGTCCCCAAGAATTATACATAAGAGTATATCCTGCAATACCTGTTGTATTTTGATAGGCTCTGGACATGCCCCCGTCTATAACCAGGAGTCTTCCATTGGCCTTTAGAGGGCTCTCACCTTTCTTTACCTTGACAGGTGTATGCCCAGTTATTATATGACCCTTATCTGGGTCTAAATCAAAACTCTCGAGTATTTTTCTGCATATAGTTTCATCTTCTCTGTAGTTAAAATACGGATTCAGTTTCTCTTCATGAAGTTTTTTATCTGTGGTAAAGTATCTTTCAAAGGTTGCCATTTTTTCCTTGGCAAACATAGGAGATTTTCTTCCTGTCCACAGATACCACAACCAGTCTACATCACTTTCTTTTCTTGTGAAATATGCCCTTCTGGCCAGTTCTTCATACTTGTCTAGAAGTTCTACCCCCTTGTACTGCTCTCCCTCTATACTAGCAGCAAGATAGTCACCTTTTTCATCCAGAAGTATACAACCGTGATAAAGTAAGTTTCCGTTGTATTTTAAATATAAACTTCCGTTTGTGTAAAAATAATATATATGCTTTTGTAGTTTTTCACTGTTTTTAAAATAAGAGGACAATTTATCAATTACGTCTTTTTCATCTTTTGAGAGAATATAGGGGTTAGCAGGATCTATTGTGGGAAAATTACAACTGCTAAGTGGATATTCCTTCCCTTCTACAGTTAGAATACCACGTTCATAATCAATCATATCCAAAAGCAGCCTGTCTGTTCTTTTAAATACAGCTTTTCTCTTAATGAGCTGCCCTTCCAGTTTAAACTGTATTATAGCTATAGCTTTATGCATCCTTGCAATCAGCAGCTGATCTTTTTCTTCATAGAATTGCTCGTTGCTTATCTTCGGAAGGAATTCTTTACACGGATCATCTCGATATACTGTCATAGCCAGAGACCCTAATGGAAGCAGGTTTATTCCATACCCCTCTTCCAGACACTCTATGTTGCTGTACCTAAGTGCTATTCTCAGGACCTCTGCA
>NZ_JBFHGC010000008.1:0-14621 GCF_041583315.1 Ilyobacter sp.
AGATCTCAGTATAAAAGACAAATGACTCCGGCACAAGAGCAGGAATTCAGAAATCAAAACAATCTTTACAGAAGACAGTCTGCCGAATACAGACTTCAGATGAGAGAGATCAATACTGAGATGCACAGAGAAATGCTCCAAAAAAATCCAGACATGAAAAAACTAGAAATGTTAACAGAGAAAAAAATAAAACTTCAGAGTGAAATGGAAAAAAATATGCTCAGATACAGAGTAGAAATGAATGAAAAATATCAAGATCATATGATGGAATATGACGAAAATGACGAGATCAAATAAATTAAAATGGGCTGAATTCAGCCCATTTTAATTTACAGTCTTCACATTAAATTTCACATCTGAATAAGCATAAATATAAAAAAGGATGTGATCTTTTAAATAAGAATATCTTTCTAAGGGAGGGATGTTGTTATGAAACTGGAAATAACAGAAATAATATTAAAAAAAGATCACTTTCCATGTGTCTTAAAAAAAGTAGAAGGCCAGATTTTAAAAAAATATTTTAAAGCAGATGAAACATTTATAAAAAACAGATGCAACAGGAATCACATAGATGACCTGGAATTCAGGTATATTTACAAGGAAGATGAAGATGTATTTATCCTCATTGAAGAATACCTTTTCAAAGAGAACGAGGCTATACTGAATCTGGAAAATGCTATAGGGGTAAATTACTACCTGAATAAAACCACTAAGAATTGACACCCTCTGGGTAAAATGATAAAATTTATCTGTAACCCTTGATATTATTACTAGGAGGCAACACCTTGAGAAAGACATTTATAATTTTTATATTTTCAGCAGTTAGTTTTATTAAAATTTTCTCTGAAGATGTAAAAGGGATCGAATACGGCAATGTACAGATGGGAGTAGCCTCCCACAGCCTTCAGCTGACGGATGAGTCTAAGGCAACCCCTGTATATGCTGAGATGAAATACAAGCTTTATGAAGGCAGTACCGCGACTCCTTACTTAAAGGGGAATATGGGGTATAGCTATATAGCAGATGAAACATCCACTGAAATAGGCGTGTCAAACATCACAGACAGCAGGTATTACAGTGTGGGAGCCGGAGTGGACATAAATGACCTCAGTTTAGAGGTCGCATATGAAAATTATCAGATCGGACCTGTAGAAGAAGAATCTGACGGAAGAATGGTATTAAAATTTGACTATAAATATTGACTGAAACTATTTAGAAAGCCTTTATTTTTTTTAGAGGATTCTTGTAAAAAAAATTGTAAATTATTTATAGATACAAAAATGCTTTATATTAAGGAGGGGATTACATGAGTATGCAAAATTCCTATTCCACAATCGAAAAAAGGTTTGAGCCTAAATATCGTACTGAGATAAGCCATTCGAGAAATACTGTGGAAGTTGAGGGTGTTTTTACCATGACAATAGCAGAGATTTTAAGCGAGATATTAGGAGAAAAAATCTATTCAGATGCCATAGTTTTTAAACCCCAAAGTCCATGTATCTATGAATTTAAAGATATCTTATCGGAGAATGAAAAATTTAAAGAGGTCTTTGATTCGTCAGACTTAGGAGCTATTATAGACAGATTGTCAACTGTAGCAGAACACAGACATATCCATCTGAGCAAGCTTCCTGAGAAAACAAATCTCAAAATAAAAAGACACTAAGCTGTCAGTCCCTGATTATTCAGGGACTTTTTTTTAAAGTTCTATTTTTTTTTGTTCTAATATTAAAAAAAGTTGTTAATACAGTATAATTTATTATATAGTTTATAAAAGTCTATTTTTGAGGTGATGAAATTGAACAGAGCAATTTTACTTTTATTTGTATTTCTGATATTTTTTACCCTCGAAAGAGTCCTGCCTCAGATGGATAATAGTAACCGATCAAAAAAACACGATGGAACCAATATAAAACTGGGAATTATAAACACTGTTTTGGGACGTCTTATTGCGGTATTTACAGTCTACACCGCGGCATCATTTGCAGAAAGAAATACCATAGGGCTTTTTAATATGGTTCAGTGGAACAAAAATACAGTGCTGATATCTGAAATCCTGATACTTGATCTCATAAACTATACCTGGCACAGACTCCTTCACAATATAAATTTTTTGAGACGGTTTCATAATGTCCACCATACAGACAGATTTTTAAATTCCACTTCAGCCCTTAGATTTCACATTATAGAGATTTTTTTTGGCAATCTTTTCAAGCTGATCCCCTTAATTATACTGGGGTTGAGTGCAGAGGCGGTTCTTTTATATGAGATAATACTAAACAGCAATATATATTTCCACCACAGCAATATAAGAATCCCTATAAAACTAGACCTGATGCTCTCTAAGGTGATCGTAACTCCGTATCTTCACAGAATACATCATTCTATAAAATACAAAGAGAGCAACTCAAACTACTCCTCTTTTCTCATCATATGGGATAAAATTTTCAAAAGCTTTACCAAACAGGGGGAAATCTCAACTCCAAAATACGGTATTCCAGGATATAATGAGGAGTGGTCTCAGAAATTTTATTTTCTTCTAAAACAACCTTTTCTAAATATTGACACGAAATCGTCACAGAAATAGAGGATAATAACTTATAAGGGAGTCGTGTATGGAAACAAAAGATAAATATAATAGAGTCGCTAAAAATTATGATAAAATGGAACAAATGATGTTTTTCAACAAACACAGAGAAGGTCTTATCGCTCTAGCCAGCGGGAAGGTCTTAGAGCTAGGTGTGGGGACTGGAGCAAATCTCCCGTATTATTCTAAAAACCTCTCTGTAACCGGTATCGATTTCAGCCGAAAAATGCTGGAAAAATCAAAAAATGTAATTGAAAAAAATCATATTAAAAATATAAAACTTGAAGAGATGGATATTCAAAATATGACCTTTGAAAATGACAGTTTTGACTGTGCTGTATCCACCTGTGTTTTTTGCACTGTCCCTGATCCCATAGCTGGATTAAAAGAGGTTTACAGGGTTTTGAAACCTGGAGGGAAGGTGCTCTTTTTAGAGCATATGAGAAGCAGAAATCCTCTGGTAAACATCATTCTTTTTATGTTGACCGTCATGTCAAAACTCATTTTGGGAACTTCCATGGTGAGAAAAACTCAGGAAAATATAGAAAGTGTCGGATTTAAAATAACAGAGAGAAGAGATCTTTTCTTTGATGTAGTGAGAATAATAATAGCAGAGAAAACTCTTTAAAATAAAGACTTAGAATGTTTCAATTGGAGGAAAGAATGGACAAAAGAATACTTCTTGCAGAAGATGATTGGAAACTCAGGAGAATAGCATCGGATTTTTTAAAAAAAGAAGGCTACCTGGTTATAGAGGCTGAAAACGGTGAAGAGGCCATTGAACTTTTCTTTAACAACAAGATAGACCTGGTAATACTGGATATAATGATGCCAATATTAGACGGTTGGGATGTCTGCAGAGAGATCAGAAGTGAACAGGAAAATATCCCGGTAATAATGCTCACAGCAAAGAGCAATGAAGATGATATCCTAAAAGGATACGGACTCAAAGCCGACGAATACATAACAAAGCCTGTGTCCCTAAGGATCCTCATGGCAAAGGTAAAGGCCCTCTTGAGAAGGAATAATGCTGATTCAGTTATCAACATGGGTAAACTTATAATAAACGACAGCAGCCATGTTGTTACTTTTTCTGGAGAGACACTGGAACTATCGCCTAGAGAATATGAGATGCTCTTATATTTTGTAAGAAACAGAGGAATAGCACTAAGCAGAGAAAAAATAATCACCTCACTGTGGGGATATGACTACGAGGGAGACCAAAGAGCGGTGGACTCTCAGATAAAAAGAATAAGAAAAAAACTTAATGGAGAATATATCGAAACTGTACGAGGCGTAGGCTATAAATTTGAGGTGTCATAAGTGAATATAAAAAATAAATTATTTTTTCTTTTTTCTTTGATAATGTTGATAATCACTTTATCAATGTACGTTTTCAACGAAATACATTTTGAAAAGTATTATTTTAATATGAAAAAAGCTAAACTTCTGGAGCTGGCAGAATATATAAAAACTGCAGGATATGACCTTGATTTAGGAAGGTTAGAGGAAGAAAACAATGTTAAAATTGATCTTTTACCCTTTGATTTTATAGATCCTGAATTTTTAATGATAAGCAACGCCAGCAGAGAGGAAATCTTTTCTCTTTCAGAAAATAACGGAAGTTATTTTTATAAAAAAAACTTTGAAAGATTTTTTAAAGTGGAGACACTCATTTTGTTTACCGCTTATGACAGCAAAAGACTGCTGGCAGTCGGTACACCCGTAGACATAATGAAAGAACAGATGGACATGATAAACAATTATCACATGAAAATAATTTTTACCGCTTTTATCCTGGGCATCATTCTGGTAAAACTTTTTTCTGGTAAAATAACCAAGCCTCTCATAGAGATACAAGAGCTGGCCCACAGAGTGGCAAGATTTGATTTTTCTAAAAGATTTATAAAAAAATCAAAGGATGAAATATCCGATCTGGGTGAAAGTATAAACATAATGTCAGACAGCCTTGAAAATAACATATTAGAGCTCAGTTCAGCCAAGGAAAAACTTTTAGAAGCAAACAAGATACTTCTGAAAGACATCGAAAGGGAAAAGACTATAGACGAAATGAGGAAGGAATTTATTTCCAATGTAAGCCATGAGCTGAAGACTCCCATAGCTGTGATAAGCAACTATACGGAAGGCTTAAGGGCTGGTATCGCCTCTGACGAGAAAACAAAGGATCTTTATCTAGAGATCATACAAGATGAGGCCACTGAAATGGATAAGCTTGTAAAGTCACTACTGTTTCTGTCCAAGATGGAACGGGGTTATGATGATTTTAACATGAGTACTTTAGACCTCAAAGAGATGATAGAAAAAGAGATAAATATAAATTCTCTGCTCATATCCAAAAGGTCTGTAACTTTAAAAACAGAGATAGACCAGGGACAGATTATAGGGGATCACGATAAAATCTCCATGGTAATAAGAAATCTGGTAAGCAATGCTGTCAAATATGTAACGGAAAAGGGTTCTATCAGTGTAAAACTAAAGAAGGTAAACAAGAATCTGAGATTTGAGATTTCCAACGACTGTAAAGTGAGTGAAGAAGATTTAGAAAAATTGTGGATTCCTTTTTTTAGATTGGATAAATCAAGAACGAGAGACAGCGGTACCGGTCTTGGACTGACACTGGTAAAGGAGATTCTAAACAACCACGGCTATGAATTTGGAGTGAACAAAATCGAAAAAGGACTCGTATTTTGGTTTGAAGGGAGGGAGGATCAGACATGATAAAAAAATTAAGTTTGATTTTTGTTTTTATGATCTTTGTAGTGTCTATAAATGCAGCTCCCTCTAAGGGAAATAAAGGAAAAAACAACATGATGAAAGAGAGCGTAGATTTTGAAGATCTGAGTCCTGATCAAAAAGAACGTATGATGGAACTGAGAGCCGAGCTTCTTCATAAAGAAGCATCTATAAATAACCGAATGAGGGACCTAAGGTCTGAAATGAATAAATGCATGCTTTCAAAAAATCCCGACATGAAAAAATTTGATCAGATGCAGAAAGAATCAGTTAAATTGAGAGAAGAGAGAAGAGTTCTTAAAAGTGACTATATGTATCGTATGCATAAAATAATAAATCAACAGTCGAAATAATTTTCGACTGTTTTTTTATAGTTCCTTAATTAACCTTTTATAAATATCAAATAAAAAGCCCATAAAATTTAGTTTCATCTTTTTAGAAAAACAATCTTAGATGGAAACGGTCAAACACTGACCATAAAAAGTCTCTTTTTTTTCAGAATATCTGTTTGATTTAAATATACTAATGGTGATATACTTATTAACAACATTGGCAAACGAATCTACTTTTTCTTTGAATATTTCCAATCGTAATGAAAATTTGAGAATAAACTGTCGTCAGTATACTAAATAAGAGAAGGGGGAATCCTTCTCTTATTTAGTATAAAAAAATAATAAAATCCTAGTGATTTTCATATATATAGAGGAGATCTGTAAAAAAAATTATAAAAAATATAAAAAGAAAATCAATAATTTGAAGTATTATTATAGAGAGCATATTTATAACCGAGAGGAGGTACAATGAGCAATAAAACGGAGATAGACAGATACCTCTTTCACAGAGGAGAACACAAAAGAACCTATGAGTATATGGGAGCACATCTGACAAAAAAAGGAACTTTTTTCAGAGTATGGGCACCTAGGGCAAAATCTGTAAGTGTCATAGGAAATTTCAACAACTGGAACCCCTCTAGTAATCACATGTCAAAAATAAACAACGAAGGAATATGGGAAGTTGAAATAGACGGAATAGGTAAAGGAGAAATTTATAAATTTGACATAGAGACTCAGTTTGGAGAAAGAGTACAGAAAAGTGATCCCTATGCTTTTTATTCTGAGATGAGACCTAATACAGCATCTGTGATACATGGTCTGGAGAAATATAACTGGAAAGACAGTAAATGGCTGAAAAAACGTGAAAATACCAATCATTATGAAAGTCCGATGAATATTTATGAGCTGCATCTAGGTTCATGGAAACAGAAAAAAATCTCAGAAAATAACACTGAGAATGCTGACCATTCATCAGGTCTAATTGAAGTAAATCATGAGTGTTTTTATAATTACAGAGAGATCGCAGACGAACTCTCAAAATATGTAAAATATATGGGGTATACTCATATTGAAATTATGCCTGTGTCAGAATATCCTCTCGACGCTTCCTGGGGATACCAAGGGACAGGTTATTATTCTGTAACTAGCAGATACGGTACACCAGAAGATTTTAAGTACTTTATGGATAAAATGCATGAAAAAAATATAGGGGTTATACTAGACTGGGTTCCCGGGCATTTTTGCAAGGACAGTCACGCCCTTTACAGATTTGACGGAACTCCTACTTACGAATACCAGTGGGAACTTTTGGGAGAAAATTATGACTGGGGAACAGCAAACTTTGACCTCTCCAGAAATGAGGTAAAGAGTTTTCTTATCTCAAACGCCCTTTATTGGATAAGGGAGTTTCACATAGACGGACTGCGTATTGATGCCGTGGCAAATATGATCTATCTGGATTATGGAAAAAAAGGCGACCATCCGGAACTTAAAAATGAGTATGGCGGAAACGAAAATCTCTGGGCCGTGGAATTCCTGAGAGAGCTAAACAAATCCATTCTTGAAGAGTTTCCTGGAGTATACATTGCTGCTGAAGAATCTACAGCATGGCCTCTTGTTACAAAACCAGGATATGTGGGAGGACTGGGATTTACATATAAATGGAATATGGGATGGATGAATGACATGCTGGCTTATATGGAGCTAGACCCTCTATACAGAAAGTGGCATCATAATTATATTACCTTCTCCTTTATGTACGCATTCTCAGAGAACTATGTACTGCCCCTGTCACACGATGAAGTCGTCCACGGGAAAAAATCACTGCTGGACAAGATGCCAGGTACATATGAAGAAAAATTCTCCAACTTGAGGGCATTTTACGGATATACCATGCTGCATCCAGGTAAAAAACTATTGTTTATGGGTGGTGAATTCGGTCAGTTTGTAGAATGGAAATACTATGATGACCTTGACTGGAACCTCTTGGAATATCAGAAACACAAAGAGATGAAAAAATATACGAGAGCTCTCAACCTGTTTTATAAAAAAGAAAAAGCTCTCTGGGAAAATGACTGCTCCCATGAGGGATTTCAATGGATAGATTGTCTGAATTATGAGGAAAGTATTATTTCCTTTATTCGTAAGGCTAAGGACAAGGAAGATTTTATAATCGGTGTATTCAACTTCACACCTGTTCCTAAAAGAGGTTATAGATTGGGAGTACCTCGCTTTGCAATATATGAAGAGGTATTCAACAGCGACCTTCATGAATATGGAGGCACTGGTATGACAAATGCAGGAGAGCTTCACCCTATGCTTGAACCTTGGCATGAAATGAAGTATAGCATCATGATTGATATTCCGCCTCTATCAGCGGTATTCTATAAAGCACAATTAAATAAAAGGGGGAAAAGCAATGGCTAGAAAAGACATTATAGCAATGATTCTTGCAGGGGGACAGGGTACAAGACTGAAGTCTCTTACAGAAAAAATAGCAAAACCTGCTGTGCCATTCGGAGGAAAGTACAGAATAATCGACTTTGCTCTGAGTAACTGTTCAAACTCAGCAATAGACACTGTAGGGGTACTTACACAGTATGAACCTTTTGCCCTACACAACCATATTGGTATAGGGGCTCCGTGGGATTTAGACAGACAAGATGGCGGGGTATCCGTACTTCAGCCGTACACGAGCATGGACGGTGGAGACTGGTACATGGGAACAGCTCACGCTATCCATCAGAATATCAATTATATTGATAAATTTAATCCTGAATATGTTCTCATACTTTCTGGAGATCATATCTATAAAATGGACTATGCAAAAATGCTGGATTTCCACAAAGAACAGAAAGCAGATGCTTCCATCGCCGTAATAAATGTAACAATAGAAGAAGCTTCTAGATTTGGTATCATGAATGCCAGAGAAGACTACACAATCTATGAATTTGAGGAAAAACCTGCGAATCCAAAGAGTACTCTTGCATCTATGGGGGTATATATCTTCAGATGGGACCTTCTCAGAAAATTCTTAATAGAAGATGAAGAAAATAAAGAGTCGAGTCATGACTTTGGAAAAGATATAATACCGAAAATGCTCAATGACGGCTACAAAATGATGGCTTATCCTTATGAAGGTTACTGGAAAGATGTAGGGACTATCGATAGTTTATGGGAAGCAAATATGGACCTCCTAAACCCAAATAATGAGTTAAACATTTTTGATAGAAAATGGAAAATCTACTCACCTCAAAAGGCATATCCGCCTAAATATGTAGGTGAAAATGCTAAAATAACAAACTCTCTTATTGTGGAAGGTTGTGATGTTTTAGGAGAGGTAGAAAACTCTATCATATTCGGAGGAGTATGCATAGGTAAAAATTCTAAAATCAGAAACTCAGTTATTATGTCTGATACGGCTATAGGGGACAACGTAGTTATAGAAAAATCAATCGTCGGATCAAATGTAATCATAAATGATCACTCTGCTATAGGGGACGGAACAGAGATAAAAGTAATAGAAGATAACAGAATCATACAAAAAAATCAGATCATAAAATAAAGAGGAGGTTTAAAATGACAAACAACTATATGGCGATGATACTCCTAACGGAAAAAGACGACGATATAAGAGGGCTTACTAAAAATAGAAACATAGCCTCCACTCCTGTAGGTGGAAGATACAGAGTTATTGACTTTGCCCTATCTAACATGGTCAATGCAGGCATGAGAAATGTCGGACTCTTTGTAGGCAGACAAAACAGCAGATCTCTGGTAGACCACCTCGGAAGCGGTGGACCTTGGGATCTAGACAGAAAAATAGACGGTATGTTTGTTTTCAACTTTGCAGGTGGAGAAAGCTCACGTGCAGACATCTCAATCTTAGAAAACAATCTAGAATACTTTTACAGAAGCAAACAGGACCACGTTTTTGTAACCACATCTTACATGGTGTGCAGCATGGATGCCAAAAAATTCATAAAAGAACATGAAAAAAGCGAAGCAGATATCTCTATCATATATAAAAACGTAAAAAATGCAGATGTAAGTTTTTACGGATGTGATACCCTGGATCTTAATGAAGACGGCTATGTAGAAGGTGTCGGTAAAAACCTTCACTTTAAAAAAGAAGAAAAAATATCATTAGAGGGCTTCATCATGAACAAGAATACCCTCATAAAAATGATCTGTGAGGCTACTCAAAAAGGATCATACACTTCATTCAAAGAACTAGTTTCCAACAACGTCAAGAAATATAAGGTGAAAGGCCTTGAATTCGAAGGTTATCTGAGATGTATCAATTCTACAAAAGAATACTTCAACTTTAACATGGATCTTCTTGACACAAATGTAAGAAGAGATCTGTTCTTCAGAAACGGAAGAATACTTACAAAAATAAAAGACACTCCGCCTTCTTTATTTAAAAAGGGATCGGATGTCACAAACTCACTGATTGCAAACGGGTGTACTATAGAGGGCTCAGTAAAGAACAGCATTGTCTCAAGACATGTAAAAATCGAAGCTGGGACCGAGATAGAAGGCTGCGTCATCCTTCAAGACTGCACTATAAAAAAAGGTTCAAAACTCAAAAATGTAGTAATTGATAAGAACACAGTAATCGCTGAGGGAGAAGAATTAAAAGCTTCAGTGGCATTTCCACTTGTCATTGAAAAGAAAATAGGAATCAACTCAGAACGATTCAAGGAACTTTATTGGCCTCTAGAAGATCTATAAATAGGGGAAGGAGGAAAGAATTAAAATGAAAATATTATTCGTAACTGGTGAAGCATGGCCTTTTATTAAAACAGGTGGACTAGGAGATGTATCTCATTCTCTGCCGAAATCACTTATTAAATCCGGGGTAGATATAAGAGTAATACTGCCTAAGTACAAGGCAATAGATTATAAATACAAAAGCAAAATGAAACACCTGGGACATACATATGTAAAACTTTCATGGAGAAATCAATACTGCGGGATAGACATGTTAGAATATGATGGCGTAAAGTATTATTTCGTTGACAATGAGCACTATTTTAAAAGAGATAATATCTACGGTGAATTTGATGACTGTGAAAGATTCGGATTCTTTTCAAAGGCAGTATTGGCAGCCCTTGAAGTCATGAAGTTTGAACCTGATCTTATCCACTGTAACGACTGGCATTCTGGACTTACCCCTGTTTATCTGAAAGAACTCCAGAGAAACGATAAGTATAAGGATGTCAAAACCCTCTTTACCATACACAATCTGAAATATCAGGGTGTATTTTCAATGGAAACTTTAGATGATGTCCTGGGTCTTTCTCACGACATCTATTTCAGAGAAGATTCAATGAAATTTTTTGATGCTATATCCTTCATAAAGGGAGGAATCAATTTTTCAAATTACGTATCTACTGTGAGCAGTGCTTATGCAGAAGAGATAAAAATGGAGTTTTACGGAGAAAATCTCCATGGCCTATTCCGTATGATCGACAACAGACTTTCTGGAATAGTAAACGGAATCGACTATGATATTTTTAACCCTAGAACAGATAAAGATATCGATACCAAGTTCAGCCAGAGTAAGATAGAGAAAAAAGTAAAAAATAAACTGGCCCTCCAAAAAGAACTGGGACTGACTGTATCAGAGGATATTCCTATGATAGGTATCATTACAAGACTGGTGAGACAAAAAGGGATAGACCTTATAACTCATGTGCTTCAGGAACTTCTTCAGCTGGACCTGCAAATCGTAATTTTAGGTACAGGGGATGAGGATTACGAGGATATTTTTGAGTATTATTCACAAGTTTATCCGTCAAAGCTGTCTTCTAACATTACTTTCAATGATGCTCTGGCAAAAAAAATATACGCTGCATCTGATATGTTTTTGATGCCTTCACTTTTTGAACCTTGCGGACTTTCCCAGATGATCTCAATGAGATACGGTTCCGTGCCTGTAGTCAGAGAAACCGGAGGTTTAAAAGATACTGTAAAACCTTATAATGCAAAGAAAAATCAAGGAACCGGATTTACTTTTACAAATTACAATGCCCACGAGATGTTAGAAACTATAAGACGTGCTGTGGGTGTCTATCAAAATAAAAAAGCATGGAAAGAACTCGTTCTTAGGGGTATGAATGAGAAAAATAGCTGGAGCCATGCTGCAAAAAATTATAAATCTTTTTATAAAGAAATACTGGGTTGAAACGTGGGGAGTTGATTAAATTGGAATTTACAAAAGAGACGATAAAAGACGGCTTTGCCGCAAAACTAAAAAGCTTGTACTCTAAGGATTTTCATAATGCTTCTGATATTCAAAAATATATAGCTTTTTCCAACTTAATAAGAGATTACATGTCAGAAGGATGGTTTAAAACAAATCAGCAGTATAAGGATAAGAAGGTAAAGCAGGTTTATTATCTTTCAATGGAATTCTTAATCGGTAAGCTTCTTGAAAAAAACTTGATTAATCTTGGAATATCAGACATAGCAAAAGAGGCTTTAGCAGATATGGAAATGGACCTAAACCTACTTATAAAAGTAGAACCTGATGCAGGTCTTGGAAACGGTGGATTAGGAAGACTGGCTGCTTGCTTTATGGATTCACTGGCAGCCCTTGAGCTTCCCGGACACGGTTGCGGTATAAGATATAAATACGGTATGTTTAGGCAGGAAATAAAAAATGGGTATCAGGTAGAGATGCCTGACCCTTGGCTGAAAGAACCTTACCCATGGGAAGTGAGAAAGGAAAACAGAAGTGTAAAAATACAGTTTGGCGGAAATGCTTATATGAAAGAGGTAGATCATGAGCTAGAAGTTGTACATGAAAATTTTTACACTGTAAAAGCCGTCCCGTATGACATTCCCCTTTCAGGTTATCTAAATGATACGGTCAACACACTGAGGTTATGGAGTTCAGAAGCTGATACAGATGAATTTGATTTTCAAAACTTCAACAGCGGAAACTATCTCCAGTCTGTAGAAGGAAAATATACCGCAGAGCTTATATCACAAGTGCTCTATCCTGATGATTCTACAGAAAACGGAAGACAGCTGAGACTGAAGCAGGAGTATTTCTTTGTAAGTGCCAGCCTGCAGTCTATCCTAAATTATCACAGAGAGGTCAAGGTAGACTTTAAACATTTAGACGATTATGTGGCTATACATATAAACGATACACATCCTGCCCTGGCAGTGGCTGAACTCATGAGAATACTCATGGATGTCGATGGTCTAAACTGGAAGGAAGCCTGGGAGGTAACAACCAAGGTCTGCGCCTATACAAATCATACAATCATGGCCGAGGCTCTTGAAAAGTGGTCTGCTCCTGTATTTAAAAAACTTCTTCCGAGATTGTTTATGATAATCGAAGAGATAAACAGAAGATTTTGCCAGGAGATCATCGCTAAGTACGGAGACTGGGACAGAGTGGGAAGAATGTCTATAATCGAGAACGGAATGGTAAAAATGGCCAATCTGGCAATTGTGGGAAGTCATTCTGTAAACGGTGTGGCAGCACTTCATACTGAGATTCTGAAAACAAAGGAACTCAAAGACTTCAATGAGTTTTACCCTGGAAAATTCAACAATAAGACCAACGGGATAACTCACAGAAGGTGGCTGATAAAGAGTAACAGAGCTCTCACGAATCTTATAATTGACTGTATAGGGGATAGCTGGGTAAAAAATCCTGTGGACTTGGAAAAAATGATGGAATTCAAAGATGATAAAAAGGTTTTATCCAAGCTGGAAGAGATAAAACATGAAAATAAGGTAGCTCTTTCCAAATATATCTTTGAAAAAAATAAAATTGTTATTGATCCTGATTCTATCTTTGATATTCACGTAAAGAGAATTCACGGATACAAAAGACAGCTTTTAAACTGTCTGCATATTCTTTATCTCTATAAGAAACTAAAAAAAGATAAAAGTTTCGATATACATCCTAGAACTTTTATTTTTAGTGCCAAGGCAGCACCTGCTTATACATTTGCCAAAAAAACGATAAAACTTATCAACACCCTGGGAGAACTGATAAATAATGATCCTGAAGTGAACGGTAAGATTAAAGTAGTCTTCATAGAAAACTATAATGTCACTAAAGCTGAAAAAATAATTCCTGCTGCTGATGTAAGTGAGCAGATATCCACTGCTTCAAAAGAAGCATCTGGAACAGGAAACATGAAATTTATGATGAACGGTGCTATAACACTGGCCACTTTAGACGGTGCAAACATAGAGATAAAAGAACTTGTCGGTGATGATAATATAGTTATTTTCGGTCTTACATCAGAAGAAGTTTTAAAATTCTATAGTTCAAACAAATACAACTCTCTAAGTTTCCTCAGAGAAAATCCTGAAATAGCAGGATTAATCGAAACTCTTGTTGACGGAACTCTAGGCGTTTCTACAACTGAGTTTGGGGAAATATACAAAGAACTTACAGAGAAAAATGACTACTACTTTGTTTTAAAAGATTTCCAGGACTATGTAAAAGCCCAGGAAAAAGTAGAAATACTTTATAAAGACAAGAAAAAGTGGACTCAAAAATGTCTTGTAAACATAGCTATGTCGGGACATTTTTCATCTGACAATACCATTGCTAAATATGCACAAGAGATCTGGAATATAAAGGGTGAAAAAATAGGAGGGTAATACCTCCTATTTTCAATTTTCTATCCAGTTTTTTATATCTTCTAAGACCTCTATACCGTTTATTTCATTTAGAACTTCATGTCTTGCACCGGTATAAAGCTTCAATTTTACAGAGTTAAACTGGTTTTTTTTATAGAATTTCAGCAACTTTCTGACTCCAGATCCATATAATCCCACAGGGTCTGCTCCTCCTGATATAATAAAAATAGGTATGGATTTCTTTGTAGATTCAAAGGTTTCTTTTCTGTATAGTTCCTTTAAGTATTTCAGAAAGGAGGAATAAAATCCTGAGGAATAGACAAATC